>JAVLBR010000003.1:36892-40126 GCA_031581125.1 Schleiferiaceae bacterium
CAAAACTAAGACCCATTTTCCACTCTGGAAACTATTTTAGTGTTAAAGTTTCTTTAGTTTCCTGTTAATCGCCTGCATGGCTTTTTTTTGGAAATTTGCCCCCTTTGTTACAACCCCCAGCGAAGGGGCCCGCACCTGAAAATAAAGCCCATGGAAGCCACCCTCAGCCTGTACGAATTGTTTAAGCAAAAACCCATCGGCTCCAGCCTGCGCGTGTACGGCTGGGTGCGCAATTATCGGAGCAACCGCTTCATAGCCCTCAGCGACGGCAGCTGCCAGGCCCAGCTACAACTGGTAATAGACCCCGAGGCCCTGGATGCCGAAACCCGCAAGGCCATTACCGTAGGGGCCGCCATCCGGGCTACCGGCGACTTGGTGGCCTCGCAGGGCAAAGGCCAGGACGTGGAAGTTCAGGTGACCGAGCTCACCGTGCTGGGCACCAGCCCCAGCGATGAATACCCCCTGCAGCCCAAAAAGCACAGCATGGAGTTCCTGCGAGAAAAGGCTCACCTGCGCATGCGCACGCAAACCTTCGGCGCCGTATTCCGCATCCGGCACCACCTCTCCTTTGCCGTGCACCAGTTTTTTCACCAGCGGCGCTTTTTCTACCTCCACACGCCCATCATCACCGCCAGCGACGCGGAAGGGGCCGGAGAGCTGTTTAACGTCACCACCCTGCCCCATCAGCAGCCCCCTACCGATGAAAGCGGGCAGGTAGATTACCGCCAAGACTTCTTCGGGCGGCCTACCCACCTCACCGTATCGGGTCAGCTGGAAGCGGAGCTGGGCGCCCTGGGCCTGAGCAAGGTGTACACCTTTGGGCCCACCTTCCGGGCAGAAAATTCCAACACCCCCCGCCACCTGGCGGAGTTCTGGATGATCGAGCCGGAAATCGCCTTTGCCGACCTGCAAGACGATATGGACCTGGCCGAGTCTTTTCTGCAGTACCTCATCCAGTACGCCCTGGAGCACTGCGCCGATGACCTGGCCTTTCTGGATAAGCGCCTGGCCGAAGAAGAAAAGCAACTGCCCAAAGAAAAACGCCAGCCCATGGGGCTGCTGGAACGGCTGCGCTTTGTGGCCCAAAACAATTTCCGCCGGGTGAGCTACACCGAGGCGGTGGATATCCTCCGTCAATCCAAGCCCAACAAGAAGAAAAAATTCCAGTTTCCCATCGATGAGTGGGGCGTGGACCTGCAAAGCGAGCACGAGAAATACCTGGTCAAACACTTTGAGGCGCCGGTGATCCTCTTTGACTACCCGGCCAGCATCAAGGCTTTTTACATGCGGCTCAACGAGGACGAAAAAACGGTGCGGGCCATGGACATTCTCTTTCCCGGCATCGGCGAAATCGTGGGCGGCTCCCAACGGGAAGAGCGGCTGGAGGTGCTGCGCAGCAAGATGGAAGCCATCGGCATTCCGGAAGACAATCTCTGGTGGTACCTGGAAACCCGGAAATTTGGCACCTGCGTGCACAGCGGTTTTGGGCTGGGCTTTGAGCGGCTGGTGCAGTTTGTGACTGGCATGGCCAATATTCGCGATGTGATCCCCTTTCCGCGTACGCCGGGTAGTGCGGAATTTTAGAGGCCCTACCTTAGCGATATGAAAAAAGGGTGGCTCGCGCAGGGGCGCGATAAGACGTTTTCGCAGGGGCCGTGGCAACGGAAGATAGAATCCGTCATAGAAGGCACCGCTACCCGGGCCGGCAAGCGCTTCGATCTGGTTCTGCTGCTGGTAATCCTGCTCTCCATTGTAGTGGTGATGCTGGAAAGCATTCGCAGCCTGAAAGAAACCTATGGCCCCCTCTTTTTCACCATAGAGTGGGTGATCACCGGTCTCTTTAGCCTGGAGTATCTCTTGCGCATCTTCAGTGCCCGCCAGCCTTTGCGCTACGTTTTTTCCTTTTTGGGGCTCATCGACCTGCTTTCCTTATTGCCCTCCTACCTGGGCTTACTAATAGAGGGAACCGAAGCCCTTATGGTGATCCGCTCCGTGCGCTTTTTGCGCATTTTCCGGGTGCTAAAACTCTCCCGCTACATGCTGGGAGCCGATATTTTGGGGGAAGCGCTGCGCAATAGCCGGCCCAAGATAACGGTTTTCCTTACCTCCATTCTTACCATCGTGATCATCATGGGCGGCCTGATGTACGTGATCGAGCCCGACGAAGCGGGCTTTAACAGCATCCCCCGCAGCATTTACTGGGCCATCATTACCATCACCACTGTAGGCTATGGCGATATAGCACCCGTAACGCCGCTGGGGCAGGGCCTGGCCGCCCTTATCATGCTTTTTGGTTACGCCATCATCGCCGTGCCCACCGGGATCGTTTCTTCCGAAATCACCGCTCTGAAAAAAGACCATCAGAAGCCCCTGGCCTGTCCCCAATGCGGCGAGAGGGGCCACCCCGTAGAAGCGCGGTATTGCTGGCAGTGTGGGGAAGAGCTCCCGTAACTTAGTGTCTGTCTATAAAGTCTCTCGCCCGTGGCGAGACTCGGGTTTTATCGTCCTTTCGCGCCTTCCCGAATTAACCGAGACCGGCCCCGGAAATGTCAGGAACCAAAATTCTCGGACAGTATGGACAGGCACTAGCTTAACGGGGCTTTGGCCATGGGTCTTGCCATCAGCGAGGCCCGCCAGTTCCACCTGGATACGCAATGAGCGCGTTTTTAAAGCGCCACGGCCCATCCTATTACCTTACCGCAGTATTTTGAATCAATGATTTGATGTTTCGAGATGCTGGCTACTTATGAGCACATCTTTACAGGAGTCAAGTCTTAAAATAATATTATTTTGACAAGAATCCAAACTAAGCGTAAAACGCTCGGTGCGAAAACAGTCCATCTCATATTGCAATTTTCGCTGATCGTAGGGGGTGGTTATAGGCGTTTTTTTATTATAGGCGTAGCGGAAAAAAGTGTCTATGGGGATAAACACAAAACGTAATTCCTGCGGTCGATTAACCGTAGCCAGGCGGGTCTGGAATTCACCCCGCTTTACAGGGGTCTGCCCCAGTTTTTGATGCTTTTTCCAAACCTCCAGCCTGCCCATAGCAGGAAGCTCCCAGGTAGAGTACACCCGTCCGGACACCGTAACACCTTCAGGACAGGGGGCCGGACCTTTAAGCAGGGTACAACCAGCCAAAAGCGGTATAAATAGGAGCATTAATCTATTCATATTTTACGAATTGAGCCGTTTCCCGAATATGCTTCTCCGGGCAGCTTAAGATTAGCCAAT
>JAVLBR010000124.1:0-6461 GCA_031581125.1 Schleiferiaceae bacterium
CAAAAAATGCTCATTTACCCTAGTAAACTCCGCTTTTTTGGGCTGCGCAAGCCTCCCCGAAATGCTTCGGGGCAGGCTGTTAGCGAACTTTCTAGAACAGACACTCGACTCTATGGACAAACACTATTTAGTGGCTGTCTATAAAGTCCAATCTGGCCCGTGCACCAAAAAAAAGGGGAACCCCCGCGTGTGGTGGCTCCCCTTACCGATTGATTGGATGAAGGCTTCAAAGGTATATTTTTTCTGTAATTAGTGTCTGTCTATAAAGTCCGATAGCTGCGTTATGCTTGCTTTGAAAACAGTCATTTACTAAGGTAAACTCCTTGATTTTCAAAGCTACGTCTCGCCCTTGGCGAGACTCTCGAACTTTCTAGGACAGACACTCGACTGTATGGACAAACACTAATTAGGGTCTGTCTATAAAGTCCTCCGGCCTTCCGGCCGCCACTACCACATTTGGCCCAGAGGGCCTATACTGCCTGGCACACTTGCTAGCTAAAGCGGTAGTTGTTAATTTGCGAGGAGCTAACCTAGCATGCCAAGCCATGACTGAAACCCATCAAGCTGAAGAGGCCCAGCAAATAGAGAATAATTATAAAGCGCTGAAGAACAGCATGAAAGACCGCATGGATGAGGAAGATAAAAAACTCATCAAGCGGGCTTATCAACTGGCATATGATGCGCATGCCGATGTGCGGCGCAAGTCCGGTGAACCCTACATCTACCACCCCCTGGCCGTGGCCCAGATCGTGGCCCGCGAAATAGGCCTGGGCCCGGCTTCTGTGGCTTCTGCCCTTATCCATGATGTGGTGGAAGACAGCGACTATCAGCTCGAGGATATTGAGCGCCTTTTTGATGAAGAAATAGCCCGGATTATAGACGGACTGACGAAGATTAGTGGGGTTTTTGACCAAAACATTTCGATGCAGGCGGAAAATTTCCGCAAAATGCTGCTCACCATCTCCGACGATATCCGGGTGATCCTCATCAAGCTGGCGGACCGGCTCCACAACATGCGAACTCTGGAGAGCATGCCCCAGCAAAAACAGCTCAAAATAGCCTCAGAAACGCTCTACCTCTATGCCCCCCTGGCCCACCGCATAGGCCTCTACAATATCAAAACCGAGCTGGAAGACCTTAGCCTTAAGTATACCGAACCCGAGGTGTACCGCGACATAGTTCTTAAGCTCAAAAACAGCCAGGCCGACGAGATGCGCTACCTCAAGCGCTTTTCCAGCCACCTGCGCAAAGTCCTGAAGCAGCTGGGCTTTGATTTTGAGATAAAAGAACGCACCAAGAGCATCTACAGCATCCGCAAAAAGATGATGGGCAAGGGCCTGGGCTTCGATGAGATCTACGACAAATTTGCCGTGCGCATCATTATTGATACCCCCCCCGACCGGGAAAAAGCCGATTGCTGGCGCGTGTATTCCCTGGTAACCGACCACTACCGACCCAATACGGAACGGCTGCGCGACTGGATATCTGCCCCGAAGGCCAATGGCTACGAAAGCCTCCACACCACCGTGATGGGCCCCGAGGGCAACTGGGTGGAAGTGCAGATACGCTCCCGCCGCATGGACGAAGTAGCGGAGCGCGGATACGCCGCGCACTGGAAGTACAAGGAAGACGCCAGCGGCCAGTCCAAACTAGACCGGTGGATCAATCAAATCCGCGAAGTACTGGCCAATAACGACGAAGACGCCGTAGACTTTGTGGATGAGTTTAAGATGAACCTCATCGCCGATGAGATCTACGTTTTTACCCCCAAGGGAGATCTCCAAATCCTCCCCTCCAAAGCCACCCCCCTGGACTTCTCCTTCCATATCCATACCGATATAGGTCTTAAAACATTGGGCGCTAAAGTAAATGGCCGCCTGGTACCGCTTAACTACCAGCTCCGCAGTGGGGATCAGATCGAAATCATCACCAGCCTCAAGCAAAAACCCAAAGAAGACTGGCTCACCTACGTGGTGACCTCCAAGGCCCGCAACAATATTAAATCCGCCCTGCGCTCCGAGCAGCGCCAGATAGCCGAAGAAGGCCGCCAAACCCTGGAACGCAAGCTGCGCTACGTTAAGATCAAAGCCAGCAAAAAGCTCCTCCAGGAAATGACCCGTTTCTTCGGGCTCAAAAACACCAACGAGCTCTACTACAAAGTAGGCATGGGCATCATTGATAACAAGCAGATCAAGGAATTTGTCCGTCGCCAAAACCAGGGCCTCTACAGCACCATCAAAAACCGCATCGTAGGCCGCTCCAAAGACGATCTCCGCAAGATGAAACGGCGCGAGGCCGAAGGAGGCGAGCGCATTCTGGTCTTTGGCCCCGATGAGGAAGAGCTCGATTATAAATTTGCCAAATGCTGCAACCCCATTCCCGGCGATGAAGTGTTTGGTTTTATCACCGCCACCGAGGGCATTAAAGTGCACCAAAAAAACTGCCCCAATGCCATCTACCTGCGGAGCAACTTTGCGCAGCGAATCATCCGCGCCAAGTGGATAAAAACCGAAATGACCGAGTACACCGCCGTGCTGATCATCAAAGGGATAGACACGGTAGGCCTGGTCAATCAGGTGACCCAAATCATCTCTAACGACCTGAACGTAAACATCCGCAGCATCAATATTTCCGGGGATGAAGGCGTCTTTGAAGGCTTGATCACCGTCATGGTTCAGGACAAAATCCACCTCAATCAAGTGATGGAAAAGCTCCGCAGCATAGAAGGCGTCACCAGTGTAGACCGCCAGTACCGCCAAGGCAGTTAGCGCCCAGCGCTGCGCGGGCAGCGGCCTCACCGGCCAAAGGTGGGACCGACCACCGCATGGCTGAGCGCCTCGATCAGCCCCTTGGAAATTACTATCTTTGCCCTTTAGGAAAAGCGAGTATGAACTCCCCCGAATTCGAAACCGTAAAGAAAGTATTCACCGATTACCTGGAGAAGAATAAGCAGCGCAAAACCCCCGAGCGCTACGCCATTCTCAAGGAAATTTACGAGCACGATGAGCACTTTGACGTAGAGTCGCTCTTCATTTTGATGAAGACTAAAAACTATCGGGTGAGCCGGGCTACCATCTATAATACCATCGAATTATTGCTCGATTCGAAGCTGGTGCGGCGGCACCAGTTCGGCCAAAATCAAAGTTACTACGAGAAATCCTTTTTTAATAAGCAGCACGATCATATTATCCTCACCGATACCGGCGAGGTGCTGGAGTTTTGCGACCCCCGCATCCAAATGATCAAAGACACCGTAGAGGACATCTTTGGGATAGAAGTGAGCTCCCACTCCCTCTACCTTTACGGCACGCGCAAAAAAAGCGCGTCTGCCGGAGAAGATGCGGCTTCTCCCTCCTCTCCCGCTGCTTCCGCTTCTTAGCCAAGAATTCAAGCCACCAAAATCCTCTAAACAACCACCACCTGCATGAGTGTAAACGTACTCCTGGGCCTCCAGTGGGGCGATGAAGGCAAGGGTAAAATCGTAGACGTGCTTACCCGTCAGTACGATATTATAGCCCGCTTCCAGGGGGGGCCCAATGCCGGCCATACCCTTGAGTTTGATCAGGTCAAGCACGTACTCCATACCATTCCTTCGGGTATTTTTCACCCGGGCAGCCAAAATGTGGTAGGCAACGGCGTGGTTATAGACCCCGTTATTTTCCAGGAAGAAATAGATGCCTTAAAACCGCACGGCATTGACGTAAAGGAGCGCCTGCTCATATCCCGGAAAGCCCACCTGATCCTGCCTACGCACCGGCTCCTCGATGCCGCCTCCGAAAAGGCCAAGGGCAAGGAAAAGATCGGTTCTACCCTAAAAGGCATAGGCCCCACCTACATGGATAAAACCGGCCGCAATGGCCTCCGGGTGGGCGACATCGAACTGCCCGATTTTGAAGAGCGTTACCGCAGCCTGCGGCAAAAACACGAGCAGCTCCTCAGTCATTACGATTTTCCTTACGCCGAGGAGCTCCCCGCGCTGGAAGAAGCTTGGATGGCCGCCGTTGAAAAGCTACGTCAGCATAGTCTTATCGACTCGGAGCACTTCATGCACCAGGCCCTCCAAACAGGCAAATCCGTTTTGGCGGAAGGCGCTCAGGGCTCCCTTTTGGACATTGATTTTGGCAGTTACCCCTTCGTGACCTCCAGTACCACCACCTGTGCAGGTAGCTGTACCGGCCTGGGCATAGCCCCCACGGCCATTGGTCAGGTATACGGGATCTTCAAGGCCTACTGTACCCGGGTGGGCAGCGGTCCCTTCCCCACCGAACTCTTTGACGAGGACGGCGTGCGTATGCAGGAAAACGGGCATGAGTACGGCAGCACCACTGGCCGGCCCCGCCGCTGTGGCTGGCTGGATTTGCCGGCACTTCGTTACGCCATAGCCGTAAACGGCGTTACCGAACTTATCATGATGAAAGGCGATGTCCTTAGTGGTTTTGAACGCCTGAAGGTCTGCACCGGCTACCGCTACCGGGGCACAAAAATTGATCACCTCCCCTACCAGGTCGATGAAAAATTGCTGGAACCCATTTACGAGGAGTTGCCCGGCTGGCAGCAAGACATTACCGCCCTTAGCGATTTCGCGGAGGCGCCCCAGGCTTTTAAAGATTATATCCATTACATCGAACAAGCTACCGGCCTTCCCATCACTATCGTTTCCGTGGGGCCCAATCGCGCTCAAACCCTGGTGCGCCGTGCTCCGGTGGTATCTGCTTAGCCTGGCCCTCCTGGGGCTTTGCGCTCCCAGCTGGGCGCAAGACAGCAGCAGCACCCGCCGCATTGAAGTAGAGCATGCCGACCGGCTGCTGGGCAGTAAACGGACCGGAAAATCGCGCCTGCTGGGGAATGTCCGCTTTTCCCATGAAGGCGCTTTAATGTTTTGCGACTCTGCCTGGCTTTTTTCCCGGGAAAACCGCCTGCGGGCTTTCCGAAACGTGCGGCTTAATCAAGGCGATACCCTCTTCCTCACCGGCGATTACCTGGAATACAACGGGCAAACCCGTCAGGCCCTAGTTACCGGCGATACCGTTACCCTGCGCGACCCGCAAATGACCCTGCTTACGGACCGCCTCCGGCACAACCGCGAGCAAGAACTCTCCTACTACACCACCGGGGGCCGTATTATCAACGAAGAAAACGTCCTTACCAGCCGCCGCGGCTATTACCACAGCGGCCGGCGCATGTTTTATTTTAAAGATAGCGTAGTGCTCACCAATCCCGACTACGTGATGCGTTCCGATACCCTCGATTACAGCAGTTACAGCCGCATTGCCTATTTTAAGGGTCCCAGCACCATAACCAGCGATAGTAGCTATATTTACTGCGAAAACGGCCTTTACCGCACCCAGGAAGACGTGGCCCAGTTTGAAAAAAACGCTTATCTCTACGACGGCAACCGCTCCCTTACCGGGGATAGTCTTTACTACGAAAAATACCATGATTACGGGGAGGCCTTTGGCCACGTACGCATCAGCGATACGGTGGAAAATTACCTCCTTACCGGGGCTTACGGCCAGTACAGCGGGCATAGCGATAGCGCCTTCGTAACGGGCCAACCCATTTACAGCCTGGCCGATGCTGAAAACGATAGCCTCCACGTGCACGGCGATACCATTTACTCTACCCAGCCGCAGGATAGCGCCACCGATCCGTATCGCCTGGTGCAGGTGTACCACGGCGTGCGCTTTTATAAGACCAGCCTGCAAGGGCGCTCCGACTCCCTAACGTACAGCAGCCAGGACAGCACTTTTCGCCTCTACCGGCAACCCCTACTCTGGGATGACAGTACGCAGGTAAGTGGCGATACCATCTATCTCAGCACCCGGCAGCAGCAGCCCGATAGCCTCTTTGTGTTCCAAAATGCCTTTATGACCGGCGTAGTGGATAGCCTCCGGTACAACCAGATCAGCGGACGGAAGATCACCGGCAAATTTGTGGATAAAGCCCTCCGCCGGGTGTACGTAAATGGCAATGGGCAGGCCATTTATTACCCCGAAGAAGAAAATGGCGACCTGATGGGCATGAACCGAAGCCTCTGCGCCAACATGGTGATCTACCTGAGCAACAGCCGGGTGGAAAAGATCATCTTGCTCAATGAACCGGAAGGCAAGATGTACCCCCTTCAGGACGTACCGGAAGACAAAAAGCGCCTGGAAGGTTTTGCGCCCCAATTTGACCTCCGGCCCCGCTCCAAAAAGGATATTCTGCGATGATCCGCTTGTACTTGCTTTTGGCCTGTATCACATTTGGCCGCGAGGCCTTACCGCAAAACCCACCTGGTCCCGCGGTGTACACGGAGGCCTTCTCCCGCTTCCGCGAACGCCCGGCAGTCCAGCGCCGCATGAAGCCCGAAGAGCAGAACCACTGGCGCGCCTGGCTGAAGGTGGCTATTCACCACTACACCAACGCGGCCCGTAACCGGAACAACCGGGCTCCCCTGGCCCCTGCGGCGCCTCTGGACA
>JAVLBR010000125.1:0-6428 GCA_031581125.1 Schleiferiaceae bacterium
TACCGAAAACGGAAATACTGCAGCACCGTCCACACCAGAAATACCACCCCCAGGACCACCGCCCAACCCTGCAGGCCCAGCCCCCACATAGCAAAGCGCTCCCCGCCCAAGGAGGCAAAGATCACCGCCAAAAAGGCATTAAGCGCCTGGCGTAAATTCTTCACGTACATCACCGCCACGCCCGCTATGTACTGGCGCTGTGGCTTATACATCCAGCCCTCCTCAAGCATGGCCGCTGCTTATTTGGGTGAGGTAGCTGCGAAGCTCCTGTGCCCGCTCCGTACTGAGGCCCTGTACCGTCACATCGCTGGAAGCCCCGCCGGCCGTAAACACCTTCACCGCCGCCAGGTCAAAGAGCTTTCCCAGCGGGCCCTGGCTGTACTCGCAGTGCTGCAGCCTATTAAAGGGCACGCTGGTCACCGATTGAAAAAGCCAGCCCTTCCGGTAGGTAATATCCTGCTCCCGCAGCATATAGCCGCGTTCTTTAAAACTGCGCCACTCCAGGAAAAAGGCCGCGCCCCCTACCACCAGATAGGGCAACAGCCAGAAATACCAGGGCCAGTCCTGGCTTAGGGCCAGCGGCAGTAATCCACCGATAACCAGCAGGGCCAGCAGCCCCAGGCTGGTCAGCCGCATGTACAGATAGTCGGACTCCGGCCGGTACAGTTCCGTGGCCTCCACCCGCGGGAGTTGCGCAGGGTCTAGCCGGGTATTGCTAAAGAGTGCTTCCTTATGGTCTTCCTCGTTTACCGTTGCAGCCATTTTGCTTTAGAGATTGTTTTTAGGCGGCCTGGCGGCCAAATGTGCTTCCTTCCGCCTCAGCCATTTTCCTGCTTATCATTGTTTTCGGCAAGGTACTTAAAGAATCGGCCCAGCGTACCGGGATTTTCCGCCCGGGGCGTGGGCACTTCCAAAATAGCGGCCTGCTGCTGGGCGTAAAGCCATTCGAAGCCGCGGGAAAGCGCTTCTGAGGGGGAATGCTTTTGATACGCCACGCCATACATTTGGCCTACGGCCGAAAGATCATGCGCGTGATGGGTCTCCTGCAAGCGTTCGAAGTGGTTCCAGCTGCGCGGACCGTTGATAATGCGAAATATATTGCCCCCCTGGTTATTGAGCACCACTACCCGCAACTGATGGGGCAAGGCATCGTTCCAAAAGGCGGCCGCATCGTAGAGAAAAGCCACATCGCCCGTCACCAGGGTTACCGGTGCCCCGGCCACCAGCGCATGGCCCAGGGCGGTGCTGGTGCAGCCATCTATGCCACTGGTGCCGCGATTGGCGTAGTGGGCTATGCCGGCGGGCCGGTCAAAGAGCTGGGCGTAGCGCACGGAAGCGCTATTGGCCCAGTGTACCAGGCTGCCCTGGGGCAGGTGGCGCAGCAGCTGGGCGGTGACCTTAAAGTCAGAATGGGGCGCTTGCTCGGTGTAGGCGCGGGTCCAGGCGCTGCGTTTTTCATCTTGCGCCAGCCAGTAATCGCGCCAGGCGCTATCGGTGGTGGGGGCCACTTGTGCCGCGAGGCTGCGGAAAAAGGCTTCGGGCGCCAGGTCAATCTGCTGGGTAAGGCGCCAAAAAGTATCTTTTAAGGCGGTGGTGGCGCCCAGGTGCCAGTGCTCAAAAGCCTGGTGCTGGTGGAGGAAGTTTTTGACCATTTTGCTCACCACTTCGCCACCCAGGGTAATAACCAGGTCGGGCCGCAGCTTTTCCTTTTGTTCCTCGTTCAGGGTGTTAATCAGGCGGTCTATGCTCCCGATTTGCCGGGGACCTTCCAGGTTGCTGAGCGACTCCGTAAGGAGCAAAAAGGGGCTCCGGGCCTGGAGCGTTTCCAGCGCCTCGGCCAGGGCCGGATTGGGGGGCATCTGGCCGGCCAGCACCCAGATGCGTTTTTTCTGGGCCCAGCTACGGCCCAGTTCCCGAAGCGCCTCAGCGCTGAGTGAGGCCTCCAGCGGGGTGCGGCGGATCACCCGGAAACGCTCCGCCGGGTCATGCGTCCGGTGTTCGTACAGCGGTTCCGCAAAGGGGATATTGATATGCACCGGGCCTTGGGTACTGGCCAGCAGTACCTCGTTGGCTTTGCGCTCGTTATAGCTGCGGCTCAGGGCATCGCCCGTATCGCGCAGCAGGGCCGCCTCGGCCTGCACGTGGCGGCCGTAGAGCCCGTGCTGATCTATGGTCTGCCCGATGCCCTGGTCGATCCACTCCAGCGGCCGGTCGGCAGTAAGCAGCACCAGGGGCAGTTGCTGATAATAAGCCTCAGTGGCAGCGGGCAAAAAATTGGCCGCGGCCGAGCCGGAGGTACAAACCACCGCGGCGGGCCGGCGGTGCTGCAGGGTAAGGCCCAGGGCGGTAAAGGCCGCCGCCCGCTCGTCGGGTACGGAGTAGAGCCGGTAATCGGGGTCATTTACCAGGGCTTCGATGAGGGGCGCATTGCGGCTGCCGGGAGCCACCACGATGTGCTGGCAACCGTGGGCCTTGAGGAGGAAGGCCAGCAGGCGGGCATTCCATTTTTCGGAGGTATCGTAGGGCTTCACGCCGTAAAGTGGCTTAAGATGGTTTGCAATTTGTTTTCGGTTTCTTCCCACTCGGCGGCGGGCTCGCTCTGGGCCGTAATGCCGCCGCCGGCGTAGGCCACAAAACCACCTTTGACGAATTCCCCACAGCGCAGGTTCACGTAAAAGTGGGCGGCACCCTTTTTTTGCAAGCCCAGGTAGCCGCTGTAGTAATGGCGCTGGTGCTTTTCCAGCTCCGCGATGAGCTCCAGAGCCGCTTCCCGGGGGGCGCCCGCCACGGCGGGCGTGGGATGCAGCCGGGCCACGAGCGGGTCCAGGGGCTTATCGGCAGCCAGGACGGCGCTGATCTCCGTCCGCAAATGTTCGAGGGGGCCGGCCGGCCATATCTGTCTGTTGCCAATCCGGATGTCGCTCACGCCGGGGTGGTCCTCTAGCTCATCGTAAATAAAGTCTGTGACCCACTGCTGTTCGGCCTCTTCTTTGGCCGTAAAAGGCTTTTCCCTATCGCTCCTCCGGGTGCCGGCCAGGCTTACCGTTTGCACTCGCGGCCGGCGGTACTGCAGCAGGATTTCCGGCGTGGCCCCTAGCCAGGTACCTACTTCGGGATGGGTAAAGAGGTACACGGTAGCTTGGGGATAGGCCTCGCTCAAGCGGTGAAAAAGCGCCAGCGGATCGGCTTCGGTAGCGAGCCAGTGGGGGCGGGAAAGGACCACCTTGTGCAGCCGCTTTTGGTGAATATGTTCCAGTGCCTGCTGCACCAGGGATTGGTACTGCGCCGCGGAGTAGGCCGGCGGCCGGTAATCGCGGCGCGGATAAGAAGCCGGTGCCGGGGGACAGTTTTCTACTTCACATACGGGCACCTGAAAGGGCTTTTCCCGGGCAAAATCCACAAAAGAGAAAGAAAGCAGGCCTTTTTCGGCGGCGGTGAAGTAGCGGGGAGCGGCTTGGCCGGCTTCCCGAAGGGCGAGGCAAAGAACATCAGGATGGGCCATGACGGGCGGCTTTACTTGGGGATAATGCGATTGGTCAGGTGGCAATGCGAAAGCAGTTTATCTTGTTCATCGCATACCTTAATTTCCCACAAATGACTGGTACGGCCGCCGTGTACGCAGCGGGCGGTAGCCGTAATGGTGCCTTCCCGGGCGCTGCGCAAATGGTGGCACTGCAGGTGGGTGCCCAGGATGTGATATTGATCGGGATCGGACAGCAGCAGGGCGCTGGCCGCACTGCCTACGCTCTCGGCCAGGGCGGCCGATACCCCGCCGTGCAGCAAGCCGGCGGGCTGGTGTACCGCCGGGCCCACGGGCATGGCCATTTGCAGCATGGGCGCCTCGGGGTCTACCCCCACGTAGCGCATCTGGAGGGTTTCCATGAGGGTACCGGGTATTAAGGCATTAAAACGTTCCAGCAGGGATTCTTGGGCGGGGCCGTCCAGCGACATACTTATCTATCATTAAGATGAAAGGCAAAGGTAGGGTGTGGAAGCCGCATGGCGGTGGCGGGTGCAGCTCCGCTATCGATTAAGGTCTATCTATGCTGTCCGGTGTCTGTTGGCGAAAGTTAAGGAACGCCTGTCCCGAGTGTTTCAGGGCCAGTCCGGAGATATTCGGGGAGGCGCGAAAGGATGATAAAACCGGAGGCTCACCAAGGGCGAGATATGGAATTTCAGGAGGTTCGTCTCGCCACAGGCGAGATGGGACCATATAGCCAGACACTTATAAGGCCGAACTAAGCCTACCATCTCCATGGGTACCGCATACGACCTGTTCTAAACCTTGCCAGAAGCAATTTTCCGCTTCCCGTTAAGCCCACCCACTCCCTTACCACTTTCTGTTAAGCCCTAAGCTAGATATGGCGCCTCCATAAGCCCCGTTTGCCTTCCCGGGTTTGTGCAACATGATCTTCAAGCTAGGCCCTCCGGGCCGCTTGAAGACTTATTTATTCTCTGTAGTTTTTTATTCAAGTACATTGGTTAAAACATTGTAATATCGTGTAGCAACAAATTCCGCACCTTCTTCATTATAATGTACTTCGTCCGCCAAATGTGTGTCATTAAATCCTGTAAACATATCAACCGCAATAACTTGTGAAGAAGTAGTCGTCTGGTGTGTTGCAAGCGACAGCACGTCTTGTCGAATTTGATTGAAAGTTTTGGTAAGTTCGGTTGTCATAAAGTCTGAACGACCATGTGCTGGTTGCTCAATAATTATCGTTACATTAGGATTATTGGATTGCAATGTGTCTATAATTTCGTTTATGTTGGAAATAATTTGATTATAGTTTTGTCCAATAAGTATATCATTTCCACCAGGTGAGCTAAAAAGAACAATGTCGGGTGTTCCTACCTCAGTTAGCCAATCATTTAGACCATCTAAAATTTGGCCTGAGGTCCAACCACCTCTACCTTCGTGGTCGATGTCAAAAGTTTCATTGTCAAAAGGTGGATAAGAGGCATTATCGGATTGAGTTCCTATGTAATCGAAAGTCCAACCACCATCAATTAAATCTTTCCAAAGCTCATAGCGAAAACTTTCATATTCAGGTCTTGCACCTTCAACTCTTGAAGCTCCCAAGGGAAGAATTTTATTGATTGAAGTGCTTTGTGGTTTAAGAGTTGTTTCGTCATCTTTGTCACAAGCGTTGAACATCATCATTGATATTCCAAGAGCAAAAATTTTAAGAGTCATTTTCATCGTATGTTATTTTAAATCACAGAGAACGATCAAGTATAAGAGCAATAGCGGATTTTCACACACTAATTTTCGGTTTTGCACAGACCTTTATTAATATTCATTTACTTTCAATTTAGCACTAATCCCGCTATTGCTACTACATATTGTTGTGCGTTCGTATTTTCTATTCCCAAGGTCCATCTTTTGTTACTGATGTAAATTTTTCATTATCATAACGAAATAGACCACCCCATCCTCCAAACCAAAATCTGCTTTCCTTGTCTTTGTAAATACTTAATATTGAGCCATTTGAAAATGAGTCTTGATCATAATGTGAAAAATCCTCGCCATCATATTTGTATACGCCCTTATTCTCTGCACCAAACCAAATATCTCCATTACTATCCTCAAAAAAAGCACTGACCTCCACACCACTTATTTCGCCCTTTTTTGTGAAATTGGAGAATTTATCTCCATCAAATCTGCTGAGACCGCCCCCATAAGTACCTATCCATAAAAGCCCTTTTGAATCTAACATTATTTCATGAATAGCATTGTCTGCAAGTCCATTCTCTGTTGTGAAACTTATAAAGGATTTACCATCATACTTGCAAATACCAAAGCCATCGGTTCCCAACCACAAATTACCTTCTTTGTCTTCTGCGATTCCTATTATTCTATTAGGGGAATAGATAGTATTGCTCTCTTTTACTTGAGGTTTTGGAATTGAGATATTTCGAAATACCTTCCCATCGAAACGACTCAGACCTTCATTATGTCCTATCCAAAAAATTCCTTTCGAATCAATTATCAAACTCCAAATTTCTGAATTAACCAAACCATCTGCTTCGGTGAATACGGTAAATGAATCCCCATCGTATTTATTTAACCCTAATGACGTTGCAAACCAAATATTCCCTGTGCTATCTTCTGCAATACCGGTCACTCTTCCACCACTAAATGCATCTTTTTCAGTTATATACTGAAGAGTAATACCGTCGTACAGCATTAAGTCATATACATTCGTTCCAAACCAAAGATTGCCCTTAGAATCCTGAAAAATCTTGCGAAGATGTTGGCATAATTGTCCGTCAATAAAGAAAAGCGGATCTTTAAATTCATCCACTCTAGTCGAACGTAAGATTAAAGGATTATTGCTGTCAACTTTTGGTTTCGTGTTTTGCCCAGGGCACGATGACATAATAAGGGTAAGTGTCAATACAATTAGTGATTTCATTTTATTAAA
>JAVLBR010000126.1:0-6417 GCA_031581125.1 Schleiferiaceae bacterium
GCCGCGTCTTTGCTACGGACCCGGCCCCGAAGGCGACTTTGCTTCAAAGCCCGCTGGAGTAAGGCCGGTCCGTAAAGTAGAGAGAAGGGCCATAGCCACATACAACTATCGCGGCATACTTGGCAATGGGCTTGTCTCGGGATTATGATGATACCTAAAAAATTGTATATAAATTAGATAGTTTTAGATAACCATTCTTTGTGAATAAAACAAAGGGTAAGATGTATCATGTTTGTATCAAGGGTATATCAAATTATCTCAGTCCCTTTTTTATCTTGCGAAAAATTTTAGTCATGCCGAAAAAAGTATTTTTATTTCTAGTATGCTTCGCTCAATTTCAATTATTTGCTCAATCTAAGGTGCCATTTAGCAAAAGTCCTAACTTCCTAAGGGGTCAAATAATTATGAGGGTAGGAGATAATGTTTCTTTTAGTAAGGAAACTCAAACTTTCTCTTCTAACACAATTAATGAAGTTCTCGGCACTTTTAAAATTGACACGGTTTCCCGTCTTTTCAAGGGGAATAGCGTCGTGTCTCCAGAAAAAGGACAGGGTTTTAACTCTTATTTAGGCCAGCAGGTTGAATATCCAGACTTATCTCAAGTTTACTTAGTCCAATTTGAGGGTAAATCTGAAGGTCAGGAACAGAGCTGTATCCGAGCATTGGAAAATAAGGCAGGAGAGCACATAAAATACGCCGAATTAGATTACTTATTCAAAGCAAAAACAACTCAACCCGCGGACCCCGATTATAATAAGCAATGGGGGATGGGCTCTCTAAATGTAGATTCGGTCTGGTCTATCATGAAAGACAGTGCGGTTTCAGATTCTGATATTGTTATTGCTATAATTGATACTGGAGTAGATACTGCTCATGCGGATTTAAATGGGAAAAATTATATCAATCAAGTAGAAAAAAATGGGGCTCCGGGAGTTGATGATGATGGCAATGGATTTGTAGATGATGTGAATGGTTGGGATTTTGTGAATCAAGATAACGACCCTTCAGATGATAACGGGCACGGAACTCATGTGGCTGGCATTGCCGTGGCACGCCATGATTCGATTGGTATGGCGGGCGTGAGTCCGGGGGCGAAATATATGCCCCTCAAAGGCCTTCAGAGTTCTGGGGGAAGTGCATCGAGTGTTCTAGCTCAAGCAGTGGTATATGCGGCCAACAACGGGGCTGATGTCATCAACATGAGTTTTGGCGGTTACGGACGTTCCTTTGCTATGGAAAATGCCTTAAGTTATGCTTACGCTTACTCTTTTTTGGTAGGGGCAGCAGGCAATGACGCTCTTTGTATTCGGAATGATGGATATCTATGCCCTGATGGCAGTCCCCCATCTCCCCTTTATCCGGGGGCTTACAGTTATGTCCTTGGTGTACAATCTACCCAAGAGTTTAATGGATACGGAGGCTTTCGGTCATGGTTTAGTAATTACGACTTTGATGGGCCTACATTCACGGATTACGGAGATTATTTTAATTATGAGGTATATGCGCCAGGATCGGGCATCTTTTCAGCTTTACCGGGAAATAAATACGCTAGCTGGAATGGGACTTCTATGGCCTCTCCTGCTATTGCTGGGGCTGTAGGTCTCTATTTATCTTTCCACCCTAATGCCACTTATGAGAAAGTTTTTATAGATTTTATCAATAGTTGGTATGATTTAAAGGGTACGCTGACCAAAGAGCAAGGGTGGAAAAACAACTTCCAACCCGTTGATGTAGTAAAAGCTATCTTTCCGGACCCAGAATCAGTCTTCTGGTTTAGCTCGGTCAATATAAATGATAGCACCTATGGCGATGCGGATGCAAAGCTAGACGCGGGGGAGCGCCTGTCCATGTCGGTGAACCTAAAGAATGTTGGTTCTCCGGCAGATAGCGTATATGCAGGGATAAGGCTCGCTCAGTACGAGGACCCAACGGTGGTTGATTTTATTGATTCCGTTTCTTTTTTGGGCTCAATTTCGCCCTACGCAGTGAAGAATAATCGGCTCGATGAATTTGAATTAAGAATCGATTCCAGCGTGGTTAATGGCCGGAATATTAATTTTAATATCTACTCGTGGACGCCAAATGGAGACACTATGTCCCAAGACTTTGTACTAACCGCTCAAAGTGGTTGTGAGTACAATGGCATCTACAATGGGACCACTGTATGGACTCCCGACTGTGGTATTATAGTAACCGGAAACAGTATTTTTGACACATTAATCATTGAACCGGGAACCGAAATCCAAATAGACCCGGCTGTGGGAATTGCTTATAACAAAATTGTTGCCAAAGGGAAGCCAGATAGCTTAATCCGTTTCACAAAGAATAAAAACAGCTATGGGACCTGGATGGAAATAAAAAATGTAGGCCAAAGCCATACAGTTTTCGAATATTGTGTATTCGAGTACGGAGGACGAACAGGTAGTACGATTGGAGATGAAATTATTGGTCCGGGCAATGCCGTTTCATTTGATAATTGTATTGTGCGATATTGTCGGTCTTGGTATGGAGCTGGTTGGAATATTCTTCAACTCAGGGATTCTAGTTCTATCACAAACTCGGTATTTGTAAATAATGTGGGGGAGTTAGCAATCGTTGGAATCGAAGACAATAACTGGTCCGGGAGCTTTTCTCGTAATCTTGTACATGACAATCGTTATGATCAAGTTTACGGGGAGCAGCCATTTTTAACTGTTCGGACGCAGAATGATTTAGACCGGATAGAAGACAATTCCTTTTTTAGGCATAATTACATGGCAAATGGGACTAATAGATCCGTTGGATATGTGTTAGGTGTTAGGGATGGTAATGGTGGAGGCCATGCATTTTCTTCCTACACAGGAAATTTTTTAGATAGTAATTATTTCGGCTTCAGTGATAAAAGTAGTATAGGGGCTAACGTATTTGATTTTCAAGAATCGAGCACCTTCCCTTCTGTTGATGCGGCTTCGAATGCGCTTACCCAGCCGAAGGATGATGTTCATGGCCATGTGTGGAAAGTAATCATTGACGATACGTTATATATCAATATAAAAAATGATGGCTTACATAAAAGTATTGATCTTGGAACGCATAAGATGAGCATCTATTTTAATAGACCTATGGACGTAGGGGTCGATCCATTGGTGGCCTTTGGAGTTCGTGAACCTTGGACTCAAAATATCGTGGGGGATAGTGCGACTTGGTCACAAGACTCCCTTAAGTGGGAGGCATACTTTACGGTGGACCAATCATTAAAGTCAGATGGTATTAATCGCGTTTCAGTTCGTAATGCTCGCGACGAAGAAGGTTTCCCTATGCCTATTGAGGATTATCGATTTGAATTTATGCTAAATATCTCAACCGCTCTATCGTCTGGCTTTAATGCCATAGGGGATACATCTTCTATAGAACTCGACTGGCAGTCACCCCAGGGTATAGAAAATAAAATTGGATATAATATTTATCGTTATGATTCCACTTCCGCCACAGATGATACGGTTCGTCTCAACACGCGGATGGTCCTGGATACGAACTACACTGATTTTGCTGTTCAAGGAGGAAAGTGGTATCAATACTTTTTTACAACAATTAATAGTGATTTTACGGAAAGCGCCTTATCCAAAGGTGCTTGGGGAACGCCACTCTCGGAGCGTCCAACTATTAAGAGGCAAAATTGGGACTTCCTTGTAGGTCAAGCGATTGAGTTGGAAGCATCCGTCAAACCCAATTTACTTTCTACTGAGGTTAGGTTTAAATACGGAAGTGATAAGAGTAATCTACGGAATTATACTAGTTGGGAGGATATTGGTGATGATCCTGTTGCCCAACTGCACAAACGTCAACTAAATTTGAACGACAGCGGGAGGGTCTACTATTTTCAAGCACAGGCACGTAATCAAAAAGGTCTCGTAGAGGGTGACTTGGACTCTCTTCTCACCAAATCATCTCCCGCGATTGGTGGACAAGTTCCGATAAATATTTGTGCGGAAGATACGCTACTTGTAAATGCATTTGTTAGTTCGCCCGATTCAACCTTATCTGTCCAGTGGAGGGTTAATAACATGGTTGTGGATTCATCTCAGATTTTAGAATATGTCGTTGGTAACTCCGATTCGCTAAATGTTAGTCTCATCACAAATGGCCTGTTCTCATATACGACGGTGCTTAATTACTCCGTCGACATTAGACCTACTGATACCGCTCGTTTAAACCTTTCGGGCGTTCAAATGCTTTGTCCTGGAGATAACCTTAGCGTCACTCCAAGAGGCCAATATAGCCGTATACAATGGAACACTGGTGATTCTACTGGAACGTTAAATGTATTCACTCCCGGTCTTTATTATGCTGAAGTTTCTCAAGCGGGAGGCTGTAGTTTATCTACGGATACCCTAGAGATCGTTCGGGCTAGTGTTCCTAACAGTCAAATCACTGGCGCGAGCGGCTCAATTTGCGAACAGAGTATGGACACTCTAAAAGCGCCCTCCGGAGCGGCCAGTTATCAGTGGATCCGGGATGGTCAGGCTATTTCTGGCGCTGGGGATTCCATCTTCGTAACCGGAATCCCCGGTCAATACAAAGTAGAAGTGCAAAGTAGCCAGGGATGCCAAAGCCTAAGTGCTCCGGTAAATGTAAGTGTGGATTCTCTTCCTCCGGCCGTTATCAGCCATCAAGGACCGCTGAGTTTTTGTCAAGGGGACTCGGTTACTTTAACCGCACCCCCGCAAGCCCACAGCTACCAGTGGAGCAACGGTGATACCACCCAAAGTATAACCGTTCGAAATGCCGGCGTATATCAAGTTACTATTGGCAATAACAGTGGCTGCACTGCCCAAAGTAATTTTAAAACCATCAATACTTATCCCTTACCTTCTTTGCAGGTAAACGCCAGCGGCAGCACCAACCTATGCGCCGGGGAGAGTGTGACCCTTACTGCCTCGGGCGGATTTGCCAGCTACTCCTGGAGCGATGGTAGTTCCGGGCAGTCCACCATAGTCAATCAAACAGATACCATCAGCCTCACGGCGGTAACAGCCGATGGCTGCACGGTCACCGCGCCGGCTACTACCGTGCAGGTAAACCCTGCGCCTACGGCAAGTATCACTGCGCCCCAGGGAACGGGCTACTGCGCAGGTGATTCGGTGCTCTTGGAAGCCCCTGCCGGCAACTACAGCTACCAGTGGAGCAATGGCGATACCACGCGAAGTATTTACGCCAGTCAGGCGGGGAACTATTCCGTCACTGTAAGTAATGCACAAGGCTGTCAGGCCAGTAGTAATAGGATCAATATCCAATCCTTGACGGCGCCAGCCGTAAGCATCCAGTCCGGAAGCGGCAGTGTACTCTGCCAGGGTGGTGATTCGCTTATTCTCAGCGCCACTGCCGGTTACGCGAACTATCAATGGAGTACCGGCGATACCACGCGTAGTATTGTCGTAAGGCAGGCAGGTTTATACAGCGTGAGTGCCGGCAATAATCAAGGTTGTAGTGGCAATGCGCAATATCAGGTAAATCCGCAAAGTGGAGGATTGGTTTCTTTGAGCAGCACAGGTTCACCGCAATTTTGCGAGGGCAATCAAATAACGCTCTCCGCTCCTTCGGGCCTTCAGAATTACCGGTGGAACACCGGGAGCACCTATCGCAACATTACGGTAGACACCAGTGGTGTTTACTTTGCCACTGCCGTAGATGCAGGGGGCTGCCCGGTTTACACGGACACCATTATGGTGACCGTATTCCCAAAGCCCGTAACCCCTGTGATATCTAAGCAACAGGATACTCTATTATCTTCAGCCATGACGGGCAATCAGTGGTACCGCAATGGTCAAGTAATAACAGGAGCTACTGCTCGAAGATATCGGCCTATCAATACGGGTAACTTTCACGTAGTTGCTACCGATACCAATGGATGTAGGTCTTTGGTCAGTAATACCATTTACTATTCTACCATTGGCCTTCGTGAACGAAATACGGCGGGAGTTAAGATCTACCCAAATCCAACAAGTGATAAGTTGCACATATCGTCGCCAGGGCGCAATTTCCGGCAGGTGGTGCTTTATGACTTGCGTGGAAGACGGATATTAAGCAAAGCTTTTAATAATACGCGTGGCACACTCGATTTAAAAAATTTACCTCCCAGTTCTTATCTTTTGGAGATTCGGTTTAAAGATGGGGTTATTAACCGCCGTCTGGTAAGAGAGTAAGTATAAGAGGCGGCTGGTTCACTACCTGTCCACCCCTACTCGGCTTTTAACAGCGAAATCTATTTTATCAAAAGCACGAAATAGTTAACTGGGTCTAAACCGGACAAGAGGGTAAAGCCCCTTTTCCTAAACAACCCGGCAAACGGGCGGCAGCCCCGCTCCTACTATACCGCCTCCCCTCGGATCTTCTGCATAAAAAAGCTTTCCAACTCCGGGAGGGTTTGGGGATTGGTAG
>JAVLBR010000127.1:0-6405 GCA_031581125.1 Schleiferiaceae bacterium
GGGCGAGCTCCTCCGTCGCTTCCCGCTTGCACTAAGCTTGTACTTTGATTCATCGCTCCCGCGCAAAAGGCCGGAATCCCAGATTCATGCGCCCGGCTTCTTTCAACATACAATGGATTCGGCAAGCTATAAACACACGGCCAATGAGATGATGACTTCCCAGTGCTTGGTGTCCTTGTTATGCTAGAAGGATATGGTGCGGCGGTGCCGCTCCAGGGGGCCTATTATCGAAAACGAGACAACTTGCAGTATATTACGGGAATATCACTTTTATTATCTGATCTTTAAACAGGGAAGCCATCAGCAGCCCGCCCTTAGAACTGCCGCTCAAAAGCCCCCAAATCCGGAATGCCGTTAAAGTTGCGCGTTCGCCCCCGAATATCGATCTGTACCGCGGCTCCATCGGCCACGTTGCCCTGGTCTACCGCCTGGGAAGTGCTGTCCAGCGCGTATTGGTTGTTGGGCCCATCGAGAAAATCTGGGGCCTGATTGACCAGCACATTTTGGAAGCCCGGGTCTTGCAGGTTCAGGCTGCGGTCTGCCGTATCTCTGGGGAGCCGCAGCATGGCGTGGTTAAAGGTGAAATTGAGCGCTGCCGCATCGTCCTGGCTTATGGCCAGCTCTTTATTGTTATTGCCGTACACGATGCAATTGCCAAAGTAGGCCGATTGAATGGGCCTTACCACCCGCTGCTGCGCCCCGTTTTCGTCGGTAAACTCAAAAAAATTAGTCAGCAGTACCGCCGGCTCCTGGCGGGTGGACCCGCTCCAGTAATTGGCAAAAGTGCAGTGCAGGAAGCGGTAATTGCCTCCAAAGGCGTAGAGGTTGTACAGCCCCGAGTTGGCCACCACCAGATTTTCCGCTTTGATGTTGCTAAAGCCGGCACTCAGGCCCGTCCTGGAAGAATTAAGGATATAGCTATTGCGCAGCACCAGCTGGTCCGTCATGGTGGCACTATCTACGCGGAGGGCATTGGTGGCGTTTTTGATCACGGCATTATTGATCTCGGCCCGGGCGCCTTGCCCTATGTAGATGCCCCCCAGGGCGCCGCCCCATTGGCCGGGGCTATCTTCAAAACCCGGTTCCAGCCGGTCGCTGGTAAAGGTCACCGAATCTCCCTGGCCCGGAAAGGCATTAGGGGCCACATCCAGGCGCCCCTGGTCAAAAACCCACAGACCGCTGTTTTGGTGAAAGCGCACCTCGGCACCCGGTTCTATGGTGAGCGTACAGCCACTATCTACCACCGCGTAGCCGTACACCACGTGGGGTTTATCGGCCGTCCAGCGGGTATTGCAGGAAATAACGGAGTAGGGGATAGGGGTGGCATTCTCGCCCGTTCCCAGCACCAAGAAGCGCTGCGGAAAGTGAAATACCGCCTCCCGCGCCAGCGTTACCAGCTCCACTTCCTGGCTGCGGCCCCCGCCGGAAAAAAGCAATTGATCGGTGACCAACATCTCGGCGCTTCCCTGGATAGAAGTAGTTACCTCTACGAAGACGTAGATGCTGTCTTCCGGCAAGATTTCTACATTCTGCACCACCGGGCCTTTTTCCCCATTTACATTGATGCGGTAGGGGCTGGCCGGGTCTGCCAGTCGAATCTCTTCTATGCGCACCGTTTCCTGGCCATCGTTGTACACTTTCAGCGCGTAGGTGCTCGAACCAATGGAGTCGATCACCGTGTCCAGGTATACGGTATCCTGCGAAAAACGCAGGTCCAACGGGCCACGGGCCACGATCTCATCGGGGCGGCAGCTGGAGAGGGCTACGCCCAAAAGAAATAAACCCAGCAAGTAGCGAAACACTATCTTACCGGCGCTTGGCGCAGCGGGAAAAGAGCGCTGGTGGGGCCTAAGCCGGTAGCGGCTAGCCGAGAAAGGAAGAACAGAGAGGGTGCGCAAGTAAAAAGTTTTAGGGGACCAGCTTGGGCATAGCCCAAACGCCGACCAAGGCCCAAAATTACATCCCCGAAATTAATTCTGTCCTACTTCTTGCGCAATGAGCTAGAAGATATTACTTTTGCAGCCCATTTGAAATCAGGGTTAAGTCCCTCCTCCCAAAAAGTCCGCATCGTCATGCAAAAAGATATCCATCCCAGCAATTACCGTCCCTGCGTATTCAAAGACATGAGTACGGAAGATTACTTCATCGCCAATTCCTGCGCCGAGGCGCGCGAAACCACCGAGATAGATGGTAAAGAGTATCCCCTGGTAAAAATGGAGATCAGCGCGGCCTCGCATCCTTTTTACACCGGCAAAGTAAAGCTGGTAGATACCGCTGGCCGGGTGGACAAGTTCCGCAACCGCTACAAGAAGCACCTCAAAAAATAAAAGCATTCAAGGTTAATTTTAATCACCGCTTGCAAAGCCCTCTGCCCATCGTGGTTAGAGGGTTTTTTCATTCTCGGAGCTGTCTTACATTAGCCCTCCACATCCATTCCGGTCTCACAATCTCCTCTCCATGAAGCTCATTTTCCACGACGCCCCCCATCACCTTGCCCTCCTGCCGCTCACCTTTGCCCGGCCCCTGGCCGATTGGCGCCTGGGTATTCTTACCATAGCGGAAAAATGGCAGCGGCGCTGGCCCGAAGCCCAGGTACATTTTCACACGGTGGCTTATCTCCAGGAAAAATATCCGCTGCCCCCCCAGGGAGAAGCTATTTATCTCCCTGCGGGCCTATGCGCTACCGATGAACTGGTGACGGAGGTGGCTACCCTCAAGCCCGGTGAGGCCCTTAAGCAGGGATCGCTCCTGCTGGCCTACCACGCGGAAGCCCCCGCTGAAGACCCGCAAGCCTGGCTAAAGGACGCCCGTGAATTCTCCGGCGCATGTGTATGCGTGGAAAAACCCTGGGATATTTTTCGCCACAATGGCGCCGAGCTGCAGCGCGATTACGACCTCCTCACCCGGGGACGCACCTCGGCATCTCTGGACAGCAGCAACACTGTGCTGGGCGACCGTATTTTCGTGGAAGAAGGGGTGGAGGCCCAGGCCGCTACCTTTAACGCCCAGGAGGCGCCTATCTACCTGGGAAATAACAGTAAAGTACTGGAAGGTAGTCTTATAAAAGGGGGGCTTGCCATGGGACCGCATGCGGTCCTCAAGATGGGCGCCAAGATTTACGGGCCCACCACCCTGGGCCCTTACTGCAAGGTAGGAGGGGAGGTAAACAATAGTGTGTTTCACAGCTACAGCAATAAGGGGCACGACGGTTTTCTGGGCAATGCCGTCATAGGCCAGTGGTGCAACCTCGGGGCAGACACCAATAATTCCAATCTGAAAAACAATTACGACGAGATCAAAGTCTGGAGTTACGCCCGGAAGGGCTTTACCCGCACCGGCCTGCAGTTTTGCGGCCTCTTGATGGGCGATCACAGCAAGTGTGGCATCAATACCATGTTTAACACCGGCACCGTAGTGGGTTTTAGTGCCAATATCTTTGGCGCCGGCTTCCCCCGCACTTTTATCCCCTCCTTTAGCTGGGGAGGGGCCGCCGGCTTCAGTACCTACCGGCTCGACAAGGCCCTGGATACGGCGCAGCGCATGATGGCGCGCCGGGATTTGGCCTTAAGCCCCGCCGATCGGCGCATTTTTGAGCACATTTTTCATCAGGCCCCGTCATAAGTCTATTTTGGCACAGCTCTTGACCTTTTAGATATGCTGATAAAAAAAGAGGAACGTTCCTGCCAGGCTGTCTTACATTTGGCCGCAGGCCAAATGTGCTACCCGCTGCCGAAAGGGTTTCTAAAAAATGATAATCAACGCTTTATAAACAGTATGAAGCCGCCTTTTACGAGCAAAGCGGCTTTTGGAAATAGAATTTTATGGCCTTTAACGCTAATGACTTAGACAACCTGTCACTCGATAATATGCTGAATGAAGACGCGGAATTCATACCGCTGATGACCAAGAACGAGGAAGACGAAATGCAGCAGGAAGAGCTGCCCGAATCCCTACCGCTATTGCCCCTGCGTAATACGGTGCTTTTTCCCGGGGTGGTAATTCCGGTCCAAGCGGGGCGCGACAAGTCCATCGCCCTGCTTCAAGAGGCCAATAAGGAGAAAACCGCCTTTGGCGTAATAAGCCAAAGCGATGAAAATCAAGAGGAGCCGGAAGGAAAAGATCTTTACGAAATAGGTACGGTGGCCCGGGTGGTGCGTATCTTGAAAATGCCGGATGGCAACACCACAGCCATTATCCAGGGTAAGCGTCGCTTCAAACGGGGCGAGCTCATTGAAAGAGACCCCTATCTGCGGGCGCGGGTGGAAACGGTAAGCGAAGCCCAGCCAAATCAGGAAGATCAAGAGTTTCTGGCCCTCATGGAGAGCGTAAAAGAGCTCGCTCTTCAAATCATTCAGGAATCGCCCAATATTCCTTCGGAGGCTTCCTTTGCGCTGAAAAACATCGAGAGCCCCACCTTCTTGCTCAACTTCATTTCCAGCAATATGAGCCTGGAAGTGGAGGCCAAACAAAGGCTGTTGGAGATCAATGACCTGGCCCAAAGGGCCAAGCAGGTATTGTCTCAGCTGCATTCGGAGCACCAGATGCTGGAGATGAAAAATGAAATTCAGAGTAAGGTAAAATCTGATTTCGACCAGCAGCAGCGAGAGTACTTTTTGCATCAGCAGCTCAAGCAAATCCAGGAAGAACTGGGGGGCAATACGGCCGAAGGGGAGATCGAAGAAATGCGTGAAGCGGCCCAGAAGAAAAAATGGCCGGAAAAGGTGGCAGAGACTTTCGAGAAGGAACTCGGTAAGCTCAACCGGATGAACCCCCAGGTGCCGGAATACAGCATTCACCGCAATTACCTGGAGTTTATGCTGGACCTGCCCTGGAAGGAGTACTCCAAAGATCGCTTTAACCTCAAGCGGGCGGAACGTATTTTGGACCGCGACCACCACGGACTGGAAAAGGTGAAAGAGCGGATTCTGGAGCACCTGGCGGTACTGAAAATTCGGGGGGATATGAAGTCCCCTATCCTTTGCCTGTACGGGCCTCCCGGCGTGGGTAAAACCAGCCTGGGCAAAAGCATAGCGGAGGCCCTGGGCCGGGAATACGTGCGCATGTCGCTGGGCGGGATGCGAGACGAAGCGGAAATACGGGGCCACCGAAAAACCTACATCGGAGCCATGCCCGGCCGGCTTTTGCAGAACATCAAGAAAGCGGGCAAGTCCAATCCCGTTTTTGTGCTGGATGAAATCGATAAACTGGCGCCGGGAGGGGGGCATGGGGATCCCTCATCGGCTATGCTGGAAGTGCTCGACCCGGAACAGAACGATTCCTTTTACGACAACTACCTGGAGCAGGGCTACGATCTGAGTAAAGTACTCTTCATTGCCACGGCCAATAATCTGGGGGCGGTGCATCCTGCCCTGCGGGACCGTATGGAGGTGATCGATATAAACGGATATACGGTAGAGGAGAAGGTACAAATAGCAGCGAAGCACCTGCTGCCCAAACAGCTCAAAGAGCACGGGCTTAAGAAAACTGATCTTAAACTCCCCAAAAACATTCTGGAACACCTCATTGAGAACTACACCCGCGAGTCGGGCGTGCGGGGGCTCGATAAGGTGATGGCCAAGATGGTCCGCTATGCGGCCAAGAACATGGCCATGGAAGAGGACTACGAAGTACGCCCCAAGCTGGCCAAAATCCCGGAAATAATGGGCCCACCCCGCTTCAAGCGGGATCGCTACCAGGGCAATGAGCAGGCAGGGGTGGTAACTGGTCTGGCTTGGACGCCCGCTGGCGGTGATATCCTCTTCATAGAGTCTGCGCTAAGCCGCGGCAAAGGAAAGATGAGTATTACCGGCAATTTGGGCGATGTGATGAAGGAGTCGGCCAGTATCGCCATGGCTTATCTAAAAGCCCATTCAGACGATTTTGACCTGGACCACCGCGTTTTTGACCAGCACGACGTGTACATCCACTTTCCCGAAGGGGCTACCCCTAAAGATGGCCCCTCGGCCGGTATAGCCATTCTTACTTCGCTGGCCTCGCTCTTTACCCAGCGCAAGATCAAGGATAAGCTGGCCATGACCGGGGAGATCACGCTACGCGGTAAAGTGCTGCCGGTAGGGGGGGTTAAGGAAAAAATACTGGCGGCTAAGCGCGCCAATATCAAGGAAATCATCCTCTGCAAGGAAAATGAGAAAGACGTAGAAGAGATCCGCGCTGATTACCGAAAGGGCCTTCAGTTTCACTTTGTAGAAAACATGCGGGAAGTTACGAAGATAGCCCTGCTAAAGCAAAAGGTGAAAAATTCCATTAACGTAAAGGTACACCGCCCGGAAAAAAATAGCAGTAGTCAAAAACCGGTAGCCAGCGCTTAAATAGTGTCTGTCTATAAAGTCTCTCGCCCGTGGCGAGACGATCGTCCTCAAAATCCTCATCTCGCTTGTAGCGAGA
>JAVLBR010000128.1:0-6385 GCA_031581125.1 Schleiferiaceae bacterium
ATTTATCTCAGCGGAATTTTAACCGCAAATCCTCCTCCGCTCTCGCTTCCAGCGAGACCACCTCCTCCGAGAGGAGGACAAGCACCGCCGCGCCTTGATCCGCTGGCGGTGAGAATGGATAAAGCGGTAGGACCTGTGCTTGGTATTCTCCGTGGTTCTCTGTGTTTCTCTGCGCAAAAAAAAGGGAGCGCTAGCGACCTCAGGCCGTTATGGCCTTTAATTTATCTCGGCGAAACTCTTGCCGCAAATCCGCCTCCACGCCCTGCTCCGCTCGCTTTTGAAATGCTATACCCAAAAGACCCCGGCAGTGCACCGACTACCTCCAGTTACCCAGTTCATCAGTTCCCCAGTTACCCAATTCCCCAGTTACCCAATTCCCCAGTCACTCAATTCAACAGTTACACCCATTAGTCCTCAAACGGCAGGGCGGGGAGGAGCTTACTTCTGACCTCGCCGAAGCCAATTCGCCGGTCCTTCATTTGGCCGAAGGCCTTCATAATGACCGTGTCGCCGTCCTGGAGGAATTTTCTTTCGCTGCCGTCGTCCAGTTTTACGGGGTTTTGGCCGCGCCAGCTCAGCTCCAGCATGGAGCCAAAATTGGCCCGCTCGGGCCCGCTGATGGTGCCGCTGGCCATCATATCGCCGGCGTGGATATTGCAGCCGTTTACCGTGTGGTGGGCCAGCTGCTGCACCATGGTCCAGTAGAGGTACTTATGGTTGCTCTGGCATACGCGGGTGGCGGGGCCATTTTCCGGCTGGATGTACACTTCCAGCTCCAGGTCGTAGGCCGTGTGGCGGTCGCAGCGCAGGTAGGGCAGGGGTTCCGGATCCTGGGCGGGCGCCTCGGTGCGGAAGGGTTCGAGGGCGTCCAGGGTGATCACCCAGGGGGAGATGCTGCTGGCAAAGTTTTTCCCCAGAAATGGCCCCAGGGGTACGTATTCCCAGGCCTGGAGATCGCGGGCGCTCCAGTCGTTAAAGATCACCATGCCAAAGATGTACTCCTCGGCTTCGGCGGTCGAAATGCGCTCGCCCAGGGGCTTGCCATCGCCCGTAATGAAGGCCATTTCCAGCTCGAAGTCCAGGAGTTGGCTGGCGCCAAATGTGGGTTGCTCGGCGTCTTTGGGCTTGCGTTGCCCCATGGGACGGTGCACGGCCTCGCCACTGACCACGATGGAGCTGGAGCGGCCGTGATAGCCTACCGGCAAATGTAGCCAGTTGGGCATCAGGGCATTGTCTTTTCCACGGAAGAGGGTGCCCACGTTGGTAGCGTGCTCGCGGCTGCTGTAAAAGTCGGTATAATCCTGCACGAAAACGGGCATGAGCATTTGTACCTGGGCCACGGGGTAGAGCACCGCTTCACGGTGTTCTTTGTCGTCCCGGAGCTGGGGGTTGTTTTCGTCAAAAATCTCGGCCAGGCGGTTGCGCACCTGGCGGCATATGGGGCGGCCCAGGGTGATGAAGTCGTTGAGCGTGTCTTGCAGGAACACATCCTCGGGCAGGGTGATGCCCTCAAAATAGCCCAGCTGGTGCAGGGCGCTGAGGTCTACGGCGGTATCGCCTATGCGGGTGCCCATGGTAATGTGATCGTCCTGGGCCAGAAATACCCCAAAGGGCAGATTCTGAATGGGAAAGTCGCTCTGGGCGGGCATATCAAGCCAAGTCTTGCGGGAAGGGTCGTTTGCGGTGCGCATATTGTGCTGTATTTTTGGGCAATATTAGTGAACCGGGGACGGCCCCCAAAATGGAATCTATGCAGTACGACGAAACGCTTTTCAATCTCATCGAGCAAGAACGGGAACGGCAAACCGCCGGCCTGGAGTTAATTGCCTCCGAAAATTTTGCCAGCGAGGCGGTGATGAAAGCCATGGGCTCGGTACTCACCAATAAATATGCGGAAGGTTTTCCGGGCAAACGCTACTACGGTGGCTGCGAAGTGGTAGACCAGGTGGAGCAACTGGCCATAGACCGCGCCAAGGAACTTTTCGGCGCCGAATATGCCAACGTCCAGCCCCACTCCGGCAGCCAGGCCAATGCGGCTGTATTCCTGGCTTGCCTAAAGCCGGGCGATAAGATCATGGGCTTTGACCTCTCCCACGGCGGGCACCTCACGCACGGTTCGCCGGTAAATTTTAGCGGGAAGTACTTTAAAACGGCCTTTTACGGGGTAGAAAAGGAAACCGGCCGCATCGATTACGACAAAATAGCCGAGCAGGTCCGCGCCGAAAAACCGCAAATGCTTATCTGCGGCTTTTCCGCCTACAGCCGCGACCTGGACTACGCCCGCTTCCGGGCTATGGCCGATGAGGTAGGGGCGCTGCTGCTGGCCGACATTTCCCACCCGGCCGGCCTTATTGCCAAGGGCATCTTAAACGATCCGCTGCCGCATTGCCACATCGTAACTTCTACCACCCACAAAACCCTGCGGGGCCCCCGCGGCGGCATTATCCTGATGGGGCAGGACTTTGAGAATCCCTGGGGGCTGACTACGCCCAAGGGCAAAGTGAAAAAAATGAGCGCCCTGCTCAATTCGGCCGTATTTCCCGGCACCCAGGGCGGGCCGCTGGAGCACGTGATCGCCGCCAAGGCGGTGGCCTTTGGCGAGGCCCTGCAAGACGAGTTTATGTACTACACCCTCCAGGTGCAGAAAAACGCCAAACGCCTGGCCCAGGCGCTGGTGGACCGCGGCTACGAGATCATCTCGGGCGGCACGGAAAACCACTCCATGCTGGTAGACCTGCGCAGCAAGGGGCTCACCGGTAAGCTGGCAGAAAATGCGCTGGTGAAGGCCGACATCACGGTGAATAAGAATATGGTGCCTTTTGACGACCAGTCACCCTTTGTGACCAGTGGCATCCGCCTGGGCACGCCGGCCATCACCAGCCGGGGGCTGGGCGAGGAGCACATGGATACGGTGGCGGCCCTGATAGACCGCGCCCTGCAAGACCCGGAAAACGAGGCCCACCTCCAGTCGGTAAAACAGGAGGTCAACGCCCTGATGGAAAAGCGGCCGCTCTTTGTGCCGGGGCCTTCGGTAGCGGAGGAAGAGGCTTAGGGGCGTCTGGCCTTTTTTAAAATTGGAACAGATGGGCGAAAGGGCCAACTTCGTACTGGTAGAAAACGGGCAGACCACGATATTTTACCATAAATGGTTGGCGTACAAAACGGACCGGATTCTGGCGCAGGGGCTCAGTTTTTGTGAGCAGTTGTTTAAGGACAGATGTACCGAGGAGTTCTGCCTCATGAATAATGCCTGGGCGGAAGGGGGGCTATTAATTGACAAAGACCAAAAGAAAGCCCTGATATTCGGGGGAGATGATATGGGCTGTACACCCGCCCTGCAGAGACTATATGGCCAGTATCTGCGCGCTACTAACTGGGTAAACTGGGATATCCAGTGGTGTTATTATGGTATAGTAGATATGGCGGAGCACCTGGGGCTTATGGAATACCGCCTTTTATCTGGCTCCGGACGAATGGACCCGGATGGTTATCCCGAATGGGATCTTTTTACTGCTGCCTGTGAAACCCAGTATGAGGTCATAACCATTGTTAAGAATGGTCAGTGCTGGGATTATAAGCTGGATTGGGGGGTATTCGGAATAGATTTAGGCATCGCGGAGGGAGCGGACCTGATTGAGCAAATACCCGATTATCTACAAATCCAGGAATGGCGCAGTGAAGCAGAAACCACGGATTGTTTGCTGGCAGATTACGATCACCGAAAGCTGTTTGTATGCTGGGGGGTAAACCGGGATCCCCGGATCATGGACCATATAAGCGAAATTTGGGAGGGATGGAAGGTGCAGCGGCAGATGGAAGGCCTGCTCTTTCACTTTGCCTATACCAGGCGGGATCCGGGGCCCGTGGAAATGACGGAGGAGGCGTTTCAGAAGTATTGTGAGGAAGATAAGCTGTTGGTATTTGAGGGGTAAGGAGAAGCTTAAGGAAAAATAAATAATAGGCTTTTTGAATATCTTCCCTAAGCCACTTTCCGATCAGGGAGCTATAATTATTAATGATTAATTGTCATTGTTTCGATTTAACTGATTAAGCAACTCCCGGCCTTTGTCTGTAATGACGTATTTTTGATTGCTGCTTGTGGGTTTATCAGGTATTGTCCTTTCAATCCACTCCTTTTCTAAGCCAGGTTCTATATACCGTTTGTAGTTTTTTGTTTGAACACTCAACCCTAAATGACTAAGTATTTCGCTTCTGGATTTCGGCATTTTGCAATACTTCAACACCTTAACTAACTCGTCTTGAACTTGGTTACTAACTTGGTTACTGACTTGGTTACTGACTTGGTTACTACTTTGGCCAGGCTCTTTGTTATCCGTACTTTCAGCTTGGTTACCTTGAGCACTAGCTTGGTCACCAGGGGCACTGGCATGGTCACTTAAATTTTCAGGATGCCACTCTGGGTGTATCGGTAAAACAGTAAGGAAGTAAGTGCATTGATCATCCGTTTCTAAAACAGGTTCCGGGGAACCGTTTTGGATCAGCGTTCTTTTCATGGTGGGTATTCCAGTTCCACGGCCTTCCGTCAAGTGTAATTCTTTGAGGAAATCGCCAACCCTGCGATTGCGGTAGTCCCGCGCCACAATGCGTTTGTTTTCGGCCAGTATTTTGGCATCCACTGGAGGAACAGGCCCAGGAAAACTCAATATCTCAATCCTGTCCGGCCAAACCTGTACCTCGATGGGTTTAGCCAGTTCGTAGCTTTTGTGATATACCGCATTGGCCAGGGCTTCTTCCAATGCATCATAGGGGAAATTATAATAGCGATCCGCTTCCGCACGACCGGAAACCTTTTGCACCCGCTCTTCAATAATGTTGCTACGTATGTAGCCCAGTGCATCTCGCAACTGCACGTGAAGCGGCCCCTTGAAATACTTTTCGCTAAAGTCTTTGCCAGCTTCGTCTTTCCGGATTACTACCTCAATCCAGGCCCGCTGAAAGAATTTATGTGGCTCCTTATTGAAAAACATTAGGCCCACGTTCACCGGACGCAAGTACTCGTCCGGGCCCTTGGCAATGGCCATCTGCCGGGTAAGGTCGGCCAGCGGCATGAAAGTACTTTCTTCAAAAAGACCGCTTTTTACTTCCTGCAGAAAATCACGAATCAGGCCCAGGCTCAAGTTATTGAGTTCAGCCTGCTGACTGATGCGGTCATCAAAAGGAGTGCGGGCAGTAAGTTCCTGAAGCCGCCTGAGGTTTTCACTTTTCGCAATGATGGTCTTTGATCCACTGCGGATATAGGAATGCCGCGCTCGTGCACCTTTCCCCAAGCCTTCAGGCGCAGTATAAGGTCGCATATCTCCGGGCGGTGCCCAGACGACCAGGATGTGTTTTTTCTGGAAAACATGGGGCTGATAAATGGGTAGAAAATTGGGGTGAATTCTATGGCTTAGGTTGGTAAGTTCTCCTTGTATTTTGTCAAGTTGATTAGGGTTCAATCCTTTGGGGGGCAACACGGGGCGCCCGTCTTTTTCAGAAATTCCCACGATGATGTAGCCACCGCCCCAATTGTTGATGTCATTAGCAAAGGCACACAAGGTATGTAGAATAGGTACCGGGTTCCAGTTCTGTTTGAACTCCAGCCGTTCCCATTCCACCACCTTTCCGTGGATCAGCTCTTCTATGTTTATCGGTAATGCCAATGGTTAACAAGTTTAAGCCTATAAAGTCCCCTCTCGCCTGTGGCGAGATGCTTGGCCCAAAAATACTCATCTCGTCATTGGCGAGACTCCGTTTTGGGGCTGCGCAGGCCCTCCCGAAAAAGTCGGGACAGGCCCCGAAAAAGTCGGGACAAGCGTTAGCGAACTTTCTAGAACAGACACTCGGGAAAGGCTTTCGAAACCGCCGCCGCTCGTAGCTACAGTTTTTGATCCCGATCTTGTCTTCCCACGATGGTCATGATTTCTACCTGGCTATCCTTGATGCGGAAGTAGATACTGTCCACCCCGCATACGCAGCGCCGGTAACCCGCTTTGATGTAATCTACCGATTCAAAGGAAAAAGGCCCATCCGCAATAGGTTCAAAACATTCAAAAAAGGAGTGGAAGTAAAGATCGGCCTGGGCCATGCCAAACTGCTGCACTCCGAATTGGTGAATGCGGATTAGATCGTCCTTCGCTTCTTTGCTTAGCCGGTATTTAGCCATTAAATGAGGCTTTCGCTTCCCGTAAAATAGCTGCTTCACTGTCCCCGGTAAAGCCGCGCTCCTCGGCTTTGATCAGTTTGGCCCTGATCCAGTCCACCTGGGCTTGCTGGTTCCGCGCTTGCCGTATCAAGTCATTGACCAGCTCACTTTTGCTGGCATATTCCTGACTATCTACCTGGGATTTGAGCCACTGATTGTTCGGTTCAGTGAGGGAGATGCTTT
>JAVLBR010000129.1:0-6373 GCA_031581125.1 Schleiferiaceae bacterium
ACCATCAAAACCTGGCCTCGCCCCGGGCGAGACCAGGCTAAGCAATGGGCGGCTTACAGCCGCCTTCGGCCCACTGGGAAAGGTTGAAAACCTTTCATTCTTAAGCCTGGCCTCGCCACGGGCGAGACCAGGCTAGCGATCCGCCCCCCCCATCCCAAAAGCGCAAAACCGAAGGTTTTGCGGGAATTATAGACCGCGCCTGGCTGAGGATTGGTCGGCCCCCGTCTGGAGAGACGGGAAAGGATGAAACCATTCACCGCTAGGCTTAAGCTTGGTAAATGGGAGGCTTACAGCCTCCGGCCAACGGGAGGACACCATCAAAACCTGGCCTCGCCCCGGGCGAGACCAGGCTAAGCAATGGGCGGCTTCCAGCCGCCTTCGGCCCACTTGAAAAGGTTGAAAACCTTTCATTGTCTAGCCTGGGGTTGGCAACCCCAGGCAAGCGATCCACCCCCCCCATCCCAAAAGAGCAAAACCGAAGGTTTTGCGGGAATTCCAAGCCGCATCTGGCTGGGGAATGGTCGGCCTCGTCAGGAGAGACGGGAAAGGATAAAACCAATCATCTCTAGGCCTAAGCTTGGTTAATGGGCGGCTTACAGCCTTGCCTGTGGGGCGTGGGGCTATTATTTGGACCAAAATGAATTCTTATCTGGTCAAAGGCATTAAAGTTCTCTTTTAGGGGGAAAGCCTAAGGCCAAAAAGCCTGGGGTTTTACCCCAGGTGTCAATGGCATCCGCGTGCATCTCCTTAGGCTGTAAGCCTAACGCCTCGATTCCTGTCTCGCCCCTGGCGCGGCCACGACAGCGAACCACCTATAGTTGGCGCTCTCGGGCCGAAAGGGTTAAAAACCAATACTTTTCTTCAAAGGTCAGGAGGACCTTCATCACCTTACCACCAATTTTTTCCGAGCGCGGAGGGCCCCGTTTTCACTGCGCATCACCACCAGGTAGCTGCCCGGGCTGAGGTGCTCGGTGCGAAAGTGAAAAGTATTGGGCCCCGGATAGGCCCGGTCCGTGTGGGCGAATACCTGCTCCCGGGCCCCGTCGATCCGAAAGACGGCAAAGCGCACCAAGCCTTCTTCCGCTTGCTCGAAATGCAGGGCGAAGGTGTTCCGGGCGGGATTGGGCGCCAGGTCTACGGCTGTTGGGGCCGGCCGGTGTTCCTTAAGCTGGATCCCCACGGGCGTTTGGTTGTAGTTGGGGCTGCGCAACTTGAGAATAGCGGTAAGGGGCCGGCCTTGTGGGGAGGCTTGGTACCCCGCGGCCCAGATGACGCCCGTATCGCCGTAAGCCGGCTGGGCGCCGGTGTAGTCCCCCCAACGCTCGTACTTGCGATTGTTGCCATCAGCGATGATGTCGATATAATCGCCGCCCTGCACCAGGGTATCCAGGCTACTGTAGGTGGTGTCATTATCGAAAAAAATACTGGAAAAACCGGGGTTAAGGCTGTCACTGCTATGGTTGAACGTCAGAATGCTTTCTATCTCCGAGGCGTTTTTGCCGGTGTAGGTGATTTTGGGATAACCGGCATCAATGGGATCAAAACTGAGCACTTTAAAGTAGAAGGGTTGCTGGGGGCTGTTTTTGAAGTCGATGATACCGTGGTAAAAGCCCGCCGAGCTATCGGGTGTGATGGTATTGCCCACGAAGTGGAGGAGGCCGTCTTCCTGAAAGCCGCCCTGGATGCGAGCGTCGTTGCAATCGAGGGTGTGGTCGTTCGGTTGGCGGGCGGCCGGAGGCAAGCCGTAAGTATTTTCACTGCGGTATACCTGAAGGCTCATTTGGGGATTGCCCGTGGCGCTATCGGAGATTTTGGCCAGGTAGAAGGTGTCGTTTTGTGCGGAGAGATTCTCGTTGCCCAAAAAGTAAGCAGGCGGTTCTTTAAGGGATCGTCCCCCGCTTAGGCCGGTAAAATTAAAGAGCGGATCGCCGTTGTAGCGGAGGTTGGCGTAATAATGCTCGGTAATGGGCAGGCTGTCGTAGCCCGCCTGCTTATCGAGCTGACGGATGGTAGACTGGACATAGCCGCTGTTATTGACCGAGCCATTGTAAAAGGTGTTTACGGTAATGAAAAGGTCGTTATGGTTAAGGCTTATGTGCGGATAGTCGCTCCAGGTGCTATCATTTATTGGATTGCCATTGAGCACATAAATGTTAAAGCCATCGGCGGGGTGGGCCGTTTTGGAAAAACCCAGGATGATGCGACTGGATTGGTAAGTGGTGCCACTAAGGTACACCACGATAAAGCGGTCGGCTTCCGGGTCGTAGAGCACCCGGGGGTCGTATTTACTACCGGGAAGCACGGCACGCGGCCGGTAAAAATTGAAGAGGGTTTCCTGGAAGAGCACGCTGTCGTTGCTTACTTGGTAGGCGCCGATGCTGCTGTTGCGCATGGAAACGGCTTGTCCCTGCCGATTGATGGCAAAGGCATCATCATTGGGCACCGAGCCCCCGTAGGCATTGCCGCGGAGGGTGTCAAGCACCTGAGGCCCCGGGGCATTGCCCAGCGGAGCGGGGGAGTACTTCCCGGGGCGCGGTTTTTGAGCGCCCCGTTTTTGCTTTTCCCGTTCTTTTTCACCTCCCGGGTAGGGCATTTCCGCGGGGATCACCACCGGGGCGTAGCGTTGAGCCACCGAACTGGGGGCTGCTTCTCCCGCGGGACGGATCACTTGGCTGCCTTGCTGGTACTCAAATTGCGCCCACATACCGAGGGGAAACATTATCAGCGCTACCAGCGTCATGTGGAGATTAGTTGCTACTTTCGTCATACGCCAAATAAGGGTTGTTGCCTCCTATAAAAAGGGGCCAAATTCGCAATACAAGCAAAGATAGTTTGAAATTAATTGACACATCGGTAAGAAACCTGTTGGTAACGGCGCTGGGCCTGCTCCTCTGGCTGCCTTCTTTGCAGGGGCAGTTTTACTACGGGCTCAATCAAGATTACGGCAAAAACCGGGTGCAGTTTGATGAATTTGACTGGGTTTATTACCGCTTTGAGGATTACGATCTGTACTTTGACCGCAGCAATCCCGAGTTGGCTTCGCAGGTGGCCCGTCTTACCGATAAAAACCTTCAAAAGGTAGAAGACCTGCTCGACGCCCAGCTCAACGAGCGCCTGCGCATCATGGTGTTTCGCAATCTTACCAAGCTCAAGCAGAGCAACGTGCTCAAAAGCGAAGAAGAGGACTTCAACTCGGTAGGGGTGACCCGCACGGCAGGTAAGCGCCTCTTCGTGTATTTTAATGGCGACTACGGAGACCTGGAACGCCATCTACGGGAAGGCATTACCGAGGCCGTGCTGGCCAGCATGATCTACGGAAGTTTTACCCAATCCGTGGCCAATTCCGCCTTGCTTAACCTGCCCGATTGGTTTTCCGAAGGCCTGTTAAGCTACATCGGGGAAGACTGGTACCCGGGGCTCGATGCCTGGGTAGTGGATGGTTTCTACAGTGGCCGGTATAAGCGCATCAATGCCCTTACCGGCGAGGAAGCCCGCCATGCGGGGCACTCCTTCTGGCATTTTATCGCCAAAACCTACGGGCGTAAGGTGATCCAGAACATCGTGTATCTGGCCGTGGTCAATCGCGACATCGAAAGCGGCTTCAAATACATCCTGGGCAAAAAACTCAAGCAAGTCATTTATGACTGGCGTACTTTCTATTGTGAAAAGTATCCCCTCATCGAAATAGATGATTATTACGAAGACCTCGATGAGGTATTTAAAGCCCGCAAGAACCACCGCATCACGCACATGGAGATGAGTGAGAATGGCCGCTACATCGCCTACGTGGAGCAACGCTTTTCCCGCTATAAATTGAGGCTTTACGACCTAAAGGAAGACAAGCGGCAAACGCTGCTGCGGGATGGCAGCCGCATCGCGCAGAATGCAGATTATTCCTATCCGGTCCTTGCCTGGCATCCCAATAACCGTGTGCTGGCCTTTTTTACGGAGCAAAAAGGCATTCCTTACCTCAATTTCTACGACCTGGAAAAAGATGAGTTGCGCGAAAAGCCCTTTTACCGTTTTGAAAAAGTCCTCAGCGCTACCTACAGCAGCGATGGCAAGCAGCTGCTCCTTTCGGCGGTGAAAGACGGGCAATCCGATATCTACCTCTACACCATCCTCAACACCAAGTCCATTCCCATCACCCAGGATAAGTATGATGACTTGGCGCCTGCCTTCTACGATCAGGACCGCAAAGTGGTGTGGCGCTCCAACCGCAGCAAGGATACCCTCTATTATCAGCCCGAAGTACTCTTTGTGCCTACCCAGCGGAGCGACTTATGGACGCGGCCCATCTCCGAGCTACGGCGGGATGACACCCTGCCCATCCGGCAGGTGACCAATTCTCCGGCGGCCGTGGAAACGGAGGTAAAAGCCTATGACCCCGGTTTCCTAAGCTTCCTCAGCAACAAGGGCGGCCTCCGCAGCCAGCATTTTGTAAAAATTGACAGCAGCATTGCTTATGTAGACACGGTAACCCACTATGACTACCAGTATACCGAGTACCGAAACCCCGGCCGGGTGCTGCCCCTCACCGATCAAGTGCACGCCGAACAACAGCAGAAGCGCTATGACCTGGTGATCTTCGATAAAAAATTCCGCCTCTACGAGAAGCCCTACCTCACCGCGGGCGCCCCGTCTCTGGATGAGCTTAATGCGGATACCAAAGGCCAACCGGCCGATGGAATGCCGCCGGCAAGCCAAGATGCGCCCCCACCGCTTTACTATCCCGGGGTGTCGCGGCAGGCCTTTGAGGTCAATATTCAGGATTACGAATTTGGCCATCCTGAGGCCGATAATCCCCGCAAACCAAAGCCCGCCAAACCGGATACCAACGACCCGCTGGCCCAGCTAGCCCCTACTCCTGATCAGGTACAGCTCACCACCGGCATAGAGGCCCGGCGCGCCCTGCGCGATACCCTGGAAATCCCGCCCCGGCGCAATTACTTTCTCAGTTTTTTCGAGAACAAAACGGATGTGCGCTTTGACAATATGTTCAACAACAACCAGTACCAGCCCTTTACCGGGCAGGTTTCGGGCGGCTTGCTAAACCAGGGGTTTAACGCTAATATGAAAGTGGGCGCTCGAGAACTTATGCACGACTACACCGTGCTGGGGGCCGTAAGCCCCTCTTTCCAGCCCTTGCCGGGCAATTCGCTGATGCCCAATGCGGAGTACCTGGTGGCCATCGGCGATTATAAGAAGCGCCTCGATCGGGAGCTCTCCTACCGGCGCCGGAGCAACGTGCAGTTTTTGGCGGCCAATAATTACCAAAGGCTCATCGGCAACGTGCTGGAGCTCAGTTTTACCTGGCCCTTTAATCCGGTAGCTTCTATCCGCGGCAGCATTGGTATGCGCCTGGATGAGCAAATCCCCCTGGCCCGGGATTTTGCCCGGCTGGATCAAGAAATAACTTACCGCAGCCGCGCCCTGGCCAAGCTGGCCTACGTATACGACAATACCCGGAAAATCGGCACCAATCTGCGGGCGGGCCTGCGCTACAAGTTCTTTACCGAATACTACCGCAACCTGGATGAAAGTCCTTCGGGCTTACACACCGCCGGCCTGGACGCCCGCCACTACCTGGTGCTCCACCGCAACCTGATCTGGGCCAACCGCCTGGCTACGGGGACCTCCTTCGGGCCCGAAAAACTCATCCATATCATGGGCGGGGTGGACAATGCCTTTAACCAGCAGACCGATCAATCTACCCCCATAGCCCGGGATAATAACTACGTGTTCCAGACCCTCATCACCAACATGCGGGGCTTTTTCCAAAATGTGCGCAATGGCAACAGCTTTGCCCTCGTAAATAGCGAAGTACGCTGGCCCATCCTGAGCTACCTGGCCAATAAGCCGCTGCGCAACGACTTCCTGAACAACTTGATGCTCATCGGCTTTGCCGATGTGGGCACCGCCTGGAACGGCCCCAGCCCCTGGTCTGATGAGAACGCCATAAATACCCGCACCATCCCCTTTGGCGGGGGAGGGGAGATTGTGCTTGACAGCCAAAAGAACCCCATCGTTTTTGGCAGCGGTTTCGGCGTAAGGAGTCGTTTGTTTGGCTACTACCTGCGCGCGGATTGGGCCTGGGGCATTGAAGACAATGTGATCTTGCCCAGGGTCTTTTACTTCAGCATCGGTACCGATTTTTAGGACGGGCTTGGGCTCCCTTAGATCAGGTTAAATGGTGGAACTGGGTAACTGTGTAATTGAGTAACTGTTGAACTGGGTAACTGCTGAATTGGGTAGCCGGGTAACTGTTTAACTGGGTAACTGTTAAAGTGGGGAGGGGAAGATATTAGATCATAGACCGCTTCGCTGATAGATTTTGGACGGGAAGGCACAGAGCCCCGAAATGCTTCGGGGC
>JAVLBR010000004.1:0-4608 GCA_031581125.1 Schleiferiaceae bacterium
GTCCCGAATGCTTTCGGGATGACTGTTTTCAAAGCAAGCATAACGCAGCTATCGGTCTTTATAGACAGACACTACTTAAGGTTTAGGAATAGTTGATGCGTAGCGCTAAGGTAACCATCCCGCTGCCAAACAGGCAAGAAAAAGCGGTAAGCTTTAACAAGAGAACTTGCTTTTTGGGGTTCTCCCACCGCAAGGTGATTGGGGGGGGGGGGATTTTTTGGATGCATTAACCCCTGTTTCTCGCTCCTAGTGGCCCCTTGTTTGTAAGGAAGCCCCCTAAGAAAAGGACGCCCCAGCGCTGGCCCGTCTGGGCGGCCTTAGTCCTTTACGGCGCCCCAACCCATGGCATTGATCATCCAGCGGGGAAGGGGCTTGGCGGGATCGCGTTTGCTTAGGTCGAGGTACCAATTAAGCTTTTTAGCGATGGGCACCTTTTGAGTTTCCACAAATTCGATGAGGGTGCCATCGGGGTCTTCGATGTAAGCAAAGCGCCCTGCCGCTTCTCCCATATCAAAGCTATTGGCAGAGTCTACCGTAAAGGGATGATTGAGCGCTTCCGAGTGGGCTTTTAGCGCCTCCATGTGCACTACGTCAAAACAGAGGTGAATATAGCCAGGATCGCCCCAAAAACGGTTTTCGTAGAGTTTGCGCGGTTGGCGGTCCAGGGCTTGGACCAATTCGATTTGAGCGGGACCCAGCAGGGGAGAAAATGGCCCCTTATAAGCACCACTGCGTTCCAATATCACGCGGCGGTAACGCTCATCGCCCCGCTCACTCCAGGCGTCCAGGTCGGCAAAGCGGCCTTCTTCCCGGAAGACCTCCTTGTCAAAGCCCAATATTTTGCCCCAAAAGCGACGGCTTCGCTCCAGGTCACTGGTACCGAGGGCCGCGCCAGCCACGCCGCCAAATAGGCCTTTGGGCTGCCGGCGGTACCAATAGCGGCTTTGGGTAATCTCCACCATATTGCCCTGTAGGTCACGCAGCAAAAAGTGAGAAGGCTGGCCCTCCAGCTGTTGCACCTCGCTTACGAGGTCGAGCTCCTGCTTTTGGCAATAGCGGAAAGCAGCTTCTACATCCCGGGTTTTAATCTTGAGGGTGTGGATGCCCAGGTCGCCCGGCAAGGTAGGCTGCTCGGGCCAGATGAGTTCCCGCTCGGTATATTGCCATATTTCCAAACCGCCCCCGCCATTCATGTTTAGGGTAAGCAGGGCGTTGCGTTTTTGAGGCTGCCCGCCGGTATAAGGAAGCATAAGATCGGCCACCGCTTCTTCTTCAAAAACGGGCACCTGGAAGCCAAAGTGCCGGCGGTAAAAAGCCCAGGTGTCCTTCACCGAGGGATTCCCGATACCTACCTGCTGAATACCGCTGATGTAATAAGGTTTGGACATAAGTAGCTTCTTAGCGGTCTGCCGTAGAGCCGACCCAAAAATGAATATTTACAAGCGGTAAGGGCCTAGGAAGACTGGTAAGACTCGGCCATTTTGCGATAGGTGCCATCCTGGAGCCTCCCTTGAATAGCGGTAAAGGCCTCTATACTGCGATTTACATCGTCCAGGGAATGCACCGCCGTAGGAATAAGCCGGAGAATGATCTCCCCTTTCGGTATCACCGGGTAGATTACAATGGAGCAGAAGATCCGGTAATTAGTCCGCAGGTCGTAAACCAGGGCCATGGCCTCTTCTACCGATCCCTTGAGGAAGACAGGGGTTACGCAGGAATTGGTAACGCCAATATTGAAACCGGCACTGGTGAGCCCGCCTTGTAGGGCACGCACTACCCGCCAGAGGTTTTCCCGAAGCTCCGACTTTTCCTGGAGCATTTTTAAGCGGAGGAGGTTTCCTTCCACCAGCGGCATGGGGAGGCTTTTGGCAAATATCTGCGAACGGAGGTTATACCGTAAGAAGTCCATCACCATTTTATCACCAGCCAGGAAGGCACCTATAGACGCCATAGACTTGGCAAAAGTGGCAAAGTAGACATCTATATCCTCCATCACGCCCTGCTCTTCTCCAGCGCCAGCGCCCGTTTCCCCTAAGGTGCCAAAGCCGTGAGCATCATCCACGAGCAGGCGGAAGGGGTATTTTTCTTTGAGGCCCACGATGTCCCGCAGGTTGCCTTGATCACCCTTCATTCCGAAAACGCCTTCAGAGATCACCAGCAAGGAAGCCTGGGGATTGCCCTCCATGTGCTTATGAGCCCGCTGCAGCTGTGTTTCCAGGCTCTGCATATCATTGTGCCTGTAAGCAAATGACTTGCCCAGGTGCATTCGGATGGCGTCCATTATGCAGGCGTGGCATTCCGCATCGTACACCAGAACGTCGTGCCGGCCCACCAGGGCATCAATGGCGGACATAATACCTTGGTACCCATAGTTGAGAAGTACGGCCGCCTCCTTGCCTTCAAAATCAGCCAGGCGGCGTTCCAGTTCCTCGTGGCGTTCGGAGTTCCCACTCATCATCCGGGAACCCATGGGATAGGCCAGGCCCCATTCTTGGGCTGCTTCCGCATCGGCTTTGCGCACTTCGGGATGATTGGCCAACCCTAAATAGTTATTAATGCTCCATACGATGTGCTCATCGCCTTTAAACATCATCCGGTTGGAGATAGGCCCTTCCAGCTTGGGAAACATGTAGTAGCCTTCCGCGGCTTGCTGGTAATGTCCCAGCGGGCCAAAGTTTTTCTCAATTTTCTTGAATAGATCCATTGCTTTGTTTTACGAGTTTAATCTCTTCTTCTTTCAGGAAACCCTGTTTTTCCATCCAATCGTCATTATATACCGTATGCATATAGCGGCTGCCGTGATCAGGGCATATAATCACGACCTGGTCGGTAGGCTTCAGACGCGGCGCCAGCTGTTCTACCACCTGAAAAGCCGCCCCGCAGGAATAACCCAAAAGTAAGCCTTCTTCGCGCGCCACGCGACGCGTCATAAGCGCCGCCGCAGCATCAGTGACCTTTTCTACAGTATCTATCACCCCAAAGTTTATGGTTTCGGGAATAAATTTCTTGCCCACGTTCTCGGCCAGGTAGCCGTGTACCTTGGTGTGGTCTACCTCGCCATGCTCGAAGTAATCCTTGAAAGCACTGCCGTAGGCATCGCTCGCCCATATTTGGATATCGGGATTTTTTTCTTTCAGGTACTGCCCTACGCCAGAGATGGTCCCGCCCGTGCTGGCACTGGCCACCAAGTGCGTTACGCGCCCCTGGGTTTGCTCCCATATTTCGGGCCCCGTGTAGCGGTAGTGGGCCTCGGGATTATCCGGATTGCTATACTGGTTTACCCACACACTATTGGGCAGGTCTTCCGCCAGCTTAGCGGCATGGGAATGGCTGCTTTCGGGATGGGTACGGGGCAGACTGCCATCACAAATAATCACTTCGGCCCCGAGGTTTTTCAGCAGGGATATTTTGGCTTGGGAGTGCGTAGTGCGCATCACACAAATAAAGCGATACCCCCGGGCGGCGGCCACCATGGCCAGGCCTATGCCTGTATTCCCAGAAGAACACTCTATTATGGTGCCGCCGGGCTTTAATTTTCCGGAGGCTTCGGCTCGGTCTACCATGTAATGCGCTATGCGGTCCTTTACCGATAGGCCGGGGTTAAAATATTCCAGCTTGGCCGTGATTTGCGCGGGTATATCAGGGAACAGGTGGCGAACAGCCACAATGGGCGTCCGGCCTACCAGGTCAATAGCTTGGGGGAATGAGGGCACTTCCATATCCAAAATTTAAGTGCTAAAATCGAGCTCAAATAATTTGCGAAAGTAAGATATGCGATGCAGTATCAAAAATACCGGGTGCTTAGCGCTGGCCCTGAACTCATTATTCCTAACGGGCAGGCGCCTGGGCCTGGCGGCCAAATGTGATAGCGGATGCCATTAATGATTTTTTTCCTTTTTTGATCAAGCATGCTCAGTATTTGTGCCTCAGCGGGGCGACCTGGCCGCTTGCCAGCTGCAGGGACCGCGGCAGCGATAGGAGCGGATAGCCCGCAGCCGGGGTGCCCGAGGGGCCGCCAGCGAGGAGGCGACCCCGAGGGAGCCCCCGCAGCGGCTGGCCCCTCGTGGCAAGCCGGCGAGGACTAGGAGCGGATAGCGCGGCAGCCGCCCTAAATAGTGTCTGTCTATTAAGTCCAATAACTTCGTTGCGCTCGTCCTCAAAATCCTCATTTACTCCAGTAAACTCCGGTTTTATCGTCCTCTCGCGCCTCGTTCTTGAACATTCTAGACGAGACACACAACTGTATGAACAGACACTAAATAGATACAAAAAGCCATAAAAAAACCCGGACGGGGCCGGGTTTTGGGAATGGAGATGGGGCTTTCTTTAGCCGCCGTATTGCTCTTTGAGCAGCTGGGTGGTGGTGCTGCCGGGACGCTCGATGGGGAAACCGAGCGCGCGGTCCCATATCAAGCTGGAGAGGGTGCCCAGGCTACGGGCCACGCCAAAGAGGACGGTAAAAAAGTCATATTCCTTGAGCCCGTAGTGCATCAGGAGCTGGCCGCTGTGTGCGTCTACATTGGGCCAGGGGTTTTTGATCTTGCCGGTTTCCTGGAGGATGGGGGGAACTACTTCGTAAATACGGCTGATGAGCTGGAAAAACTCATC
>JAVLBR010000004.1:4708-39641 GCA_031581125.1 Schleiferiaceae bacterium
AGGCCGTTCATGCCGGCGGCAAAGGACTGATAGGCATCACTGAGGGCGGAGCCTACCAGGTGCACGGTGTGGGCAGAGACATTGCCCCCTTCGTGATCGCTGTGGATGGTCATGTAAAGGCGGAGGAGTTCTTTGAAGTCATCGTCCTCAAAACCGAGCATGTGGGCGAAGTTTCCGGCCCAATCAAGGCTTTCATCGGGGGCGATGTGGTTGCCATCGTGGTAAGTACGACGATAGATGTAGGCGGCCAGCCGTGGTACCCGAGCGATGAGGTTCATGGCGTCCTCATAAGTGGGCTGCCAGTAATCTTTCTTATTGATGCCTTCCTGATAAGCTTTGTGAAAGGCACTCTCGGTGCGCATGGCCATGATGCCGGTGACAAACTGGGTCATGGGGTGGGTGTGGAGGGGAAGGGCATCGATGGTCTTGAAGACGTGCTCAGGCAGGGCGGAGCGCTTTCCCCAATCCTTGCTTACGCTGAGGGCTTGCTCATCGGTGGGCAGCTCGTTGAACAATAGCAGGTAAAAGATGGCTTCCGGGAGGGGCTGTTTTCCTTCGGGATGGCTGGGGAGCTTTTCTTGCAGCTCCGGGATGGAGTAGCCGCGAAAGCGAATCCCCTCGGCGGGGTCCAGCTTGGAGGTTTCGGTAATGAGGGCCGTTACCCCGCGGATACCGCCGTAAAGTTGTTTGATCTTTACTTCACTTACTGTTTCGTCGCCCTTGGCGGCGATGAAGTCTTTTATTTCCTGGGAAGCAGGTCCTATTTTATCGCTGAGGAGATCTTTGAGTTTATCCATTCTGTTTTGCTTAAAGGGATTTGTGCTAGGATGATATAAATTTAAATTTTTTGCCAGGGTAATAGGCCTTTTCGCCCAGTTCGGCCTCTATGCGCAGGAGCTGATTGTACTTAGCCATGCGGTCGCTCCGGGAGGCAGAACCGGTTTTGATCTGGCCGGTCTGGAGGGCCACGGCCAGGTCGGCAATGGTGGTATCTTCGGTTTCGCCACTGCGGTGGCTGATAACGCAGGTCATATGGTGGCGGTGGGCCAGCTGGATGGTATCGATGGTTTCAGTGAGGGTGCCTATTTGGTTTACCTTCACCAATACGCTGTTGGCCACGGCTTCCTCTATGCCCCGCTGTACGCGGTTCACGTTGGTCACAAAGAGGTCGTCCCCTACCAGCTGCAGGCGGTGGCCTAGCGCTTTATGCAGTTGCTGCCATCCTTTCCAGTCATCTTCATGCAGGCCGTCTTCCAGGGATATGATAGGGTACTGCTGAGCCCACTGGGTCCAGTAGTCTACCATTTCTTCCCGGTTTAGCTTTTGGCCGGTGCTTTGGAGGTGATAGCGCTCTTCTTTTTCGTCGTAAAACTCAGAAGCGGCGGCGTCCATGGCAATCCATACATCCACGCCGGGCTTAAACCCGGCCCTTTCAATGGCGGTAAGGACGGTTTTGATGGCTTCCTCATTGGAGCTCAGGTTGGGCGCAAAGCCGCCTTCATCGCCTACGTTGGTGCTATAGCCCCCTTCCTGGAGCACCTTTTTGAGGTGGTGGAAGATCTCGGTACCCCACTGCAGGCCCTGGGAGAAACTTTCGGCGCCAAAGGGCATAACCATAAACTCTTGAAAGTCGATGGCATTATCCGCATGGGAGCCCCCGTTGAGGATGTTCATCATAGGCACGGGCAAGGTGCGGGCCTGGGGGCCGCCCAGGTAAGCATAAAGGGGCTGATCAAGGGCCTGGGCAGCCGCATGCGCTACCGCCAGGGAAACGGCCAGCATGGCATTGGCGCCCAGCTTTTCTTTATTGGACGTACCATCGAGCTTAAGCATAAGATGGTCTATACCTACCTGATCGCGTACGTCGTGGCCGAGGAGCTCGGGGGCGATTACTTCGTTTACGTTTTTTACGGCCTGGCTTACCCCTTTGCCGTGATAGGCCTTTCCCCCATCGCGCAGTTCCACCGCTTCGTGTACCCCGGTAGAAGCACCGGAAGGCACCGCAGCGCGCCCCATGTACCCCCAATCGGTGTGCACGTCAACCTCCACGGTAGGATTACCGCGGCTATCAAAAATTTGGCGGGCTATTATTTTATGGATGTTTGTCATGCCTTAGGCGGTTTTTTATAAGCGGTGAAAGGAAGATTAACTAGGCATTGGCCATTTGCGCTACAAATTCATCGAAGAGGTAATGGGAGTCATGTGGTCCGGGAAAAGCTTCCGGGTGATACTGTACACTGCTTACGGGCTTGCCTTTAATCCGTAATCCCTGTACGCCCTGATCATTGAGATGCTTATGGGTCCACTCCAGCTCATCGCTGCTTTCCAGGGCCTGCGCACTCACGGCAAAACCGTGATTTTGGGTAGTAATTTCTCCCCGGCCCGTCTGCAAATTAAGCACAGGGTGATTTATACCGCGGTGCCCCTGGTGCATCTTAAAGGTGCTCAAGCCCCGTGCGAGGGCTATGAGCTGGTGGCCCAGACAGATGCCAAACACGGGCTTACCACTGGCTACCATATCATTGACCACTTGAAGGGTTTGCGTCATGGCGGCGGGATCACCGGGACCGTTAGAAATAAAGAGCCCATCGGGTTCCCAATCGAGCATTTCCTGGGCGGGGGTGTCCATGGGAAAGATTTTCATAAGGCAATCGCGCCGGGCAAAATGACGCAAGATATTGCGCTTCACGCCCAGGTCAAGCACGGCCAGGCGGTGTTTGGCCCGGCTGGCGCCAAATGTGAAGGGTTCCGCGGCGGTTACCTGGCTGGCCAATTCAAGGCCTTCCATGGAAGGTACCTGGGCCAATTTTTCCCGCAGCGCGGCAATGTTTTCGACCTCGGTGCTGATGATGGCGTTCATGGCCCCCCGGGTACGAATATGCCGCACGAGCGCCCGCGTATCCACATCCGATACCAGCACCTTATTTTGTTTTTGGAAATAGCCTGCCAGAGAGCCATTAGCGGACGCACGGCTATGCTTTTGGCTAAAGTTTTTACAGATAAGGCCCGCTATTTTGATCCCATCTGATTCTACTTCATCATCTTTTACCCCGTAATTACCAATGTGGGCGGTAGCGGTAACCATGATCTGGCCAAAGTAGCTGGGATCGGTAAATATTTCCTGGTACCCCGTCATGCCGGTGTTAAAGCATATTTCGCCGGTGGCGGTGCCATCTAAACCGGTGGCACGGCCCCAGAAAAGGGTGCCATCCTGGAGGATGACAACGGCTCGTGGACGGGGTTCAAAATTTTTGCTCATAGCGCTTCAAAGTTACGGGGTAAAGGGCAATCCAAAAAAAAGGGATAAGCACTACGGAGAGCACTTATCCCTTTTTTGTGTAACATAAAAAGGGGCAGCTTACTGCTGGGCCTCATCGCCGTCTTCCTTAGGGGCCGATTTGGGCGCTTCCTCTTTGAGGCTAGCCCCCTCAGGGGAGCGGGCCGCTTTCTTTTCTTCGTCTTTGGGCGCATTCGTCTCTATTGGAGCGGCCTCTTCCTCTTGCGGAGCATCAGCCGTTTGCGCTTGCGCCGCAGTATCCGTTGCTTTTTTGCTACCTCCTCTACGGCGACGCCGAGATTTGCTTTTCTCTTTTTTGCTGCCGGTATAGAGTTCGTTGAAATCCACCAGTTCGATGAGGCACATCTCCGCATTGTCTCCTAAGCGGTTGCCAGTGCGGATTATGCGGGTGTAGCCACCGGGACGGTCTCCTACTTTAGCTACCACTTCCCGGAAGAGCTCAGCCGTAGCATTTTTATCGCGCAAGTAGCTAAATACCACCCGGCGGTTGTGGGTATTGTCCTCCTTTGACTTGGTGATCAGGGGCTCTACATAGCGCTTAAGGGCCTTAGCCTTGGCTACGGTGGTATTGATACGCTTGTGCTCAATAAGGGAACTAGCCATATTGGCCAGCATGGCCCGCCGGTGCTGCGCTTTGCGGCCGAGGTATTTGGTTTTATTGGCGTGTCTCATGGGAGATTAGTCCTTGTCCAGTTTGTATTTAGAAATATCCATACCGAAGGAGAGCCCTTTGCTCTCAATAAGCTCATCTAGCTCCGTGAGCGATTTTTTTCCGAAGTTTCGGAACTTCATAAGATCGCTCTTGGTATGGGTTACCAGGTCGCCGAGGGTTTCCACTTCGGCAGCTTTAAGGCAGTTAAGCGCGCGCACGGAAAGCTCCATATCGTTCAGCTTGGTCTTGAGGAGCTGACGCATGTGGAGTATTTCTTCGTCGTAGTTATCGGGCTCAACCGTTTCGCTCTCTTCCACGCTAATGCTTTCATCGCTCACCAGCATAAAATGCTGAATGAGCGTTTTAGCTGCTTCGGTGAGGGCTTGCTTTGGGTGAATACTGCCATCAGTGGTGATATCGAGCAGGAGTTTTTCGTAGTCGGTCTTCTGCTCTACCCGGTAATTTTCGATGCTGTACTTCACGTTCTTAATGGGCGTGTAGATGGCATCAATGGCAATAGTCCCGATGGGGGCATCCGGGTTTTTATTTACCTCGGCAGGCACATAACCCCGGCCCTTTTCAATGACCAGTTCGAGGTTGAGTTTTACGGACTCATCCATATTGCAGATAACCAATTCTGGATTGAGCACCTGGAAAGCGGTACATTGTTTACCCAGGTCGCCAGCTTTGAGTTGCTTTTGACCAGAGATAGTCAGGGAGATTTTCTCTTCTTCCTGTTCCTCAATTTGGCGTTTAAAGCGAACTTGCTTGAGGTTAAGAACGATTTCGGTAACATCTTCCACCACCCCCTTGATGACAGAAAATTCGTGATCAACCCCTTCGATACGAACAGAAGTAAAAGCGAAACCTTCCAGCGAGGAAAGGAGTACCCGGCGCAACGCGTTGCCCACGGTAAGACCGTATCCAGGCTCCAGCGGACGAAACTCGAATTGCCCCTCGGTTTCACTGGCGTGGTTCATGATAACCTGATCTGGCTTTTGGAAATTTAGGATGGCCATAGGTTTTATTATTGAAAGAGGTTAGTACTAAAAAGATTACTTGGAATAGAGCTCCACGATCAGTTGCTCTTTGATGTTTTCAGGGATCTGCTCCCGCATGGGAACGCTAAGCAGCTTGCCTTCGTGAGTGGCGGCGTTCCACTCCAACCATTCATAACGGTCGCTGCGGGTGCCCAGGGCCTCGGTAATAACGGTCATAGATTTGGATTTTTCGCGCACTCCTACGCGGTCACCAGGTTTAACCTGATACGAGGGAATGTTTACAAGTTCCCCGTTTACAATTATATGCCGGTGCCCCACGAGCTGACGCGCAGCGCGACGAGATGGAGCTACCCCCAGGCGGAACACGATATTATCAAGCCGCGTTTCGCATAGTTGCAAGAGGGCTTCACCGGTTATACCTTTAGATTGAGAAGCCCTTTTAAAGAGGTTCTCAAATTGTCGCTCAAGGATGCCGTAGCTATACTTAGCCTTTTGCTTTTCTGCCAGCTGGGTAGCGTATTCTGATTTTTTACCGCGCCGGCGAGAAGTACCGTGCTGTCCAGGAGGATAATTCTTCTTTTCGAAGGAACGATCCGGACCAAAAATGGCTTCGCCGAATTTGCGGGCTATTTTGGTTTTAGGTCCCCTGTATCTTGCCATGATAATTATTTTGAGGATTATAAAATTTTATACTCGTCTCCGTTTCGGTGGACGACAGCCGTTATGGGGCATAGGGGTAACATCCACGATCTCCGTCACCTCTATGCCGTTATTATGAATACTCCGGATAGCGGATTCCCGGCCGTTGCCGGGTCCCTTTACGAACACCTTCACCTTTTTCATTCCCAGTTCCTTTGCTTTCCCGGCGCAGTCTTCAGCGGCCACCTGGGCAGCGTAGGGCGTATTCTTTTTAGAGCCCCGAAAGCCCATTTTTCCAGCGCTGGACCAAGAGATTACCTGTCCTTTGGAATTGGTCAACGAAATAATGATGTTATTGAATGTAGCGCCCACGTGGGCTTCGCCAGCGGCTTCTACCACTACGTTGCGCTTTTTGGAGGTCTTAGTTGCAGCTTTTTTGGCCATGCTCTAACTTATTATTTAACGGCTTTCTTCTTATTGGCTACCGTCTTACGACGACCTTTCCGGGTACGGGAATTGTTTTTGGTTCTTTGCCCGCGCAGCGGCAAGCCACTACGATGACGGATGCCCCGGTAGCAACCTACGTCCATCAATCTTTTTATATTAAGTTGATATTCTGAACGCAGCTCACCTTCTACCGTATACTCTTCACTGAGGATACCCCGCAGAGTAGTCAATTCGGTATCGTCCCAATCAAGCACCTTTTTATTGGGATCAATTTGGGCTTTTTCAAGGATTTCAGCCGCCCGGGTATGCCCTACCCCATAAATGTAGGTAAGCGCGATAACACCCCGCTTATTCTTCGGTAAATCTATACCAGCAATTCTAGCCATAATGCTTCTTTCTTAGCCTTGTCGTTGTTTAAACTTGGGATTCTTCTTGTTTATCACATACAAGCGTCCCTTGCGCCGAACAATTTTGCAGTCCGAGCTTCTTTTTTTTAGTGATGCACGTACTTTCATATCAATCAGTATCTGTAAGTGATTCTTCCTTTTGTTAAGTCGTAGGGAGACATGGCCAGTTTAACCTTGTCACCCGGTAAAAGCTTTATGTAATTCATCCGCATTTTGCCGGATATATGAGCCGTAATAACGTGACCATTTTCCAACTCCACCCTGAACATCGCATTGCTCAAAGCCTCTACAATGGTCCCATCTTGTTCTATTGATGCCTGTTTAGCCATAATAAACGTTTACCTCTGCTCTCTTTAAAATGCGCTTACGGTTCTTCCTTTTAATTTGCCCGACTTCATCAAACCGTCATAGTGCCTGTTGAGCAAATAACTTTCTATTTGCTGCAGTGTGTCCAGCACAACTCCCACCATAATGAGTAAGCTGGTGCCTCCATAGAAGTAGGCAAATTGTGTGTTGACATCGGCGGCCATGGCGAAGGCCGGCAAAACGGCCAAGCCGGCCAAAAATATCGAACCGGGCAAAGTAATCCGGCTCAGTACGGTATCCAAAAATTCAGCCGTAGGCTTTCCTGGTTTAATGCCGGGAATAAATCCCCCACTGCGCTTAAGATCCTCGGCCATCTGATTGGTATTAACCTGAATGGCGGTATAGAAGTAAGTAAAAAGAATGATTAAGATCGCGAAGAACAAGTTATAACCAAAACCCTGAATATTGCTAAACATCGAAACCAGCCAACTGGCGTTACCAGACTCCAGTCCGCTGTAAGAAAGAACGGTAATGGGTATAAACATAATGGCCTGGGCAAAGATGATGGGCATAACCCCGGAGGCGTTTACCTTCAGCGGTATGTACTGGCGCGCCATACTGCCTTCTAAAGCTCGCCCGCTGGAGGCGCGCTTGGCGTATTGTACGGGCACACGTCGTACGGCTTGCACCAGGGCTACCGCCAAAAGTATCACGATCAGGAGGGCGGTTATTTCCACCACAAAGAGCACCAATCCTCCCCCTTCCTGCTCGAATTTGGAAACCAATTCCTGGAGGAAAGCTTGGGGCAAACTGGCTATAATTCCCACCATGATAAGGAGGGAAATACCATTGCCGATCCCCTTATCGGTAATACGTTCTCCAAGCCACATAGCAAAGACTGTTCCTGCTACAAGCACAATAATTGAAGTGATCCAAAACAGCTGAGGCGGCATAGAAATGGCTACGTTTTGATTCATCAAATTGGCAATATAGCCCGGTGCCTGTGCAGCTGTGATACCAATTGTGAGCAAACGGGTAATTTGGTTTAGTTTCCGCCGGCCACTCTCGCCTTCTTTTTGCATCTTTTGGACAGACGGTACGGCCATGCCCAGAAGTTGGATTACAATACTCGCTGAGATATAGGGCATAATCCCCAGGGCTAAAATAGAAGCGTTGGCAAAAGCGCCTCCGGTAAAGGCATTAAGAATGCCCAGCAAACCTGAGGACGATTGAGACTGAAGTTGGGCCAGGCTATCGGTATTAATGCCGGGCAGCACCACATTGGAACCAAGGCGGTAGATCAACAACAGACCAAGCGTGAGCAGGATTTTATCCCGAAGCTCCTCAATGGCCCAAATATTCTTTATTGTCTCAACGAGTCGTTTCATCCGAAATTATCTTAGAGGGTTTCAGCTTGACCGCCGGCGGCCTCAATCGCCTTCTTGGCCGAGGCAGAAAAAGCGTGGGCTTTCACCTGAAGCTTGGCCTTTAATTCTCCTCGTCCTAAAATTTTTAGCAGCTTACCCTTGCTCAGGATGCCATTGTCCTGCAATTTTTCCGGAGTGAGCTCGCCTTCAATTTTCTTTTCATCCACCAAGCGCTGAATGAGGTCGAGGTTTACCCCGTTATACTCTACCCGGTTGTGGTTGCGAAATCCAAATTTGGGAACCCGGCGTTGCAAGGGCATCTGACCTCCTTCAAAACCGATCTTGGTTTTGTAACCACTCCGGGACTTAGCCCCTTTGTGCCCGCGTGTAGCGGTACCACCATGTCCACTTCCTTCGCCTCTTCCTATTCGTTTGCGGGAGGCGGTAGATCCTTTGGCGGGTTTTAGATTATTTAATTCCATTGCTTGTATCCTTTTATCAGGTGTTATTTGAGCTGCTCAACTTCCAACAGGTGGTTTACTTTTTTCACCATTCCCTGAATTTGAGGCGTAGCTTCTACCTCTACCGTTTGATTCATCTTACGCAGACCGAGTGCTTGCAAAGTGCGCTTTTGCGATTGCGGGCGCTTTATTTGACTACGTACTTGGGTAATTTTAATCTTGGCCATGGCTGTAATTCTTGCAATTAGGGACTAACCGTTAAATACTTTATCCACGGAAATACCGCGCGTTTTGGCTACGTCTGCTGCATCCCGGAGCGACAAGAGCGCATCCATGGTGGCTTTAACCACATTATGGGGATTCGAAGACCCTTTAGATTTGGCCAGTACGTCGTGTACCCCCAGACTTTCCAAAACAGCACGCATAGCTCCACCAGCAATTACACCGGTACCATTGGATGCTGGGCGAAGGTAAACTTTAGCCCCGCCGTATTTTCCCGCTTGGGGATGGGGAATACTATTTTTCACCAGCGGTATCCGAACGAGGTTCTTCTTGGCGTCCTCAATGCCCTTTTGAATGGCTTCAGAAACCTCTTTGGACTTACCCAGTCCGTACCCTACTACCCCACTTTCATCTCCTACCACCACAATGGCAGAAAAGCCGAAGGCACGCCCCCCTTTGGTAACTTTGGTTACTCTTTGAATACCTACCACCCGGTCGGTTAGTTCTAGACCACTGGGCTTTACCCTTTCGATATTTTTGTGTCCTTTGATCATCGCTCCTAATCTAAAATTTGAGTCCAGCTTCCCGGGCACCCTCGGCCAGAGATTTCACACGTCCGTGGTAGCGGTAGCCACCCCGGTCAAAAGTGCAGGTCTCCAAACCAGCGCTCTTGGCATTTTCCGCGAGCTTGGCCCCTACCTTGGCCGCTCGATCTGATTTACTTCCCTCTTTTTGGAAGTCCTTTTCCAGCGAAGAGGCCGTCGCCAGGGTGCTCCCTTTTTCATCATCAATAAGCTGGGCATATATCTCCTTATTACTACGATAAACTGCCAGACGTGGACGTTCCGCAGTACCAAATAGGTTCTTGCGTATTCTACGGCGGATCCGGTTTCTACGTTGAAATTTTGTTATAGCCATGATTTACTATTTACTAGCGGTTTTACCAGCTTTGCTGCGAACATGCTCGCCCACAAAGCGAACTCCTTTTCCCTTGTAGGGCTCCGGCTTGCGAAAAGAACGGATTTTGGCCGCGACGGCCCCCAACAGTTGCTTATCAAAACTCTTGAGGATTACCAGGGGCGCTTTACCTTTTTCGGTCACCGTTTCCACCGAAGTCTCTTCTGGGAGCTCAAAAACAATATTATGGGAAAAACCCAGGGAGAGCTCCAGACGCTGGCCTTTGTGAGAAGCCCGGTAACCAACTCCCACCAACTCTAAACGCTTTTCATAACCTTCGGTAACCCCTTGAACCATATTGTTTATTAAAGAACGATAGAGACCGTGGTTGGCCCGCGTCTGTTTTTCTTCGTTGGTTCGCTCTAGGGTAATTTGTCCCTCCTCTTGGGAGACGTTCAAATCAGAAGACACCTCCTGGGAGAGCTCTCCCAGCTTGCCTTTAACCACCACTTTTTGCCCCTCGACCTTAATTTCAACGCCGGGGCCGTGTTTAACGGGTAATTTTCCTACTCGTGACATATCTTCAGTGCTCTTTTAATAAATGTAGCAGAGAACTTCCCCGCCTACATTTTCCTTTCGTGCTTTTTTATCGGTCATAACTCCCTTAGAGGTGGAGATAATAGCGATGCCTAAGCCATTGATTACGCGGGGCAAATCCTTACTGCCTTTATAGCGACGCAAACCAGGCCTACTGGCACGCTCCAAATGCCGGATCGCCGATTCTTGCGTACGCCGATCGTACTTCAAGGCTAGTTTAATAGTGCCTTGAGGACCTTTATCTTCCGACTTGTAATTCAGAATGAAGCCTTGGTCGTGAAGAATTTTAGTTATCTCCAGACGCAATTTAGAAGCGGGCGTTTCCACCGTCTTATGCCCTGCCAGGATGGCATTTCTCACTCGGGTGAGGTAATCTGCAATGGGATCTGTTACCATAATATATTCTATTTTACCAGCTAGCCTTCTTCACACCAGGGATTAAACCGTTATTGGCCATCTCGCGGAATACAACCCGGGAAACCCCAAATTGACGCATATATCCCTTGGGACGGCCCGTAAGCTTGCAGCGATTATGAAGCCGCACAGGAGAGGCATTTTTGGGAAGCTTTTGCAGCGCCTCAAAGTCTCCTTCTTCCTTAAGACGAGCCCGCTTTTCAGCGTATTTATCTACCAATTTTTGTCGCTTGCGCTCGCGCGCTTTCATGGATTCTTTTGCCATAAGTTATTTTTTAAAGGGTAGGCCTAATTTTTCTAACAAAGATTTCGCCTCTTTATCGGTATTAGCAGTAGTGACCAGCGTAATGTCCATGCCGGTGATTTTACTCACCTTATCAATATTAATTTCGGGGAAAATGATTTGTTCCCCCACACCAAGGTTGTAATTACCCCTTCCGTCAAAGCCATTGCTTTTGATGCCATTAAAGTCGCGAATGCGGGGCAAAGAAGCCCATATCAAACGCTCCAGAAAATCATACATCTGGGTACCGCGCAGGGTCACTTTTGCCCCAATGGGCATTCCCTTTCGCACCTTAAAGTTGGATATGTCTTTTTTGGCCCGCGTCATCACTGCCTTTTGGCCGGCAATAACAGAAAGTTCCTCTACAGCGTGATCTACCAATTTTTTATCGGCCGTAGCCTCTCCCACACCCTGGGAGAGCACTATCTTCTTTAACCGGGGCACCTCTAGATTATTCTTGTAACCAAACTCCTCCTTGAGGGCGGCTACAATCTCTTCGCGATACCGTTCTTTAAGTTTCTTTGAAAAATCCATTACTTAATAATCTCTTGCGTTTTTTTGGAAAAGCGCACCAAATTTCCATTCTCGTCTAGCTTGCGGCCTACGCGGGTTGGTTCATTGGTCTTAGGGTCTATCAGCATCAAATTAGAAAGATGGATAGAAGCTTCCGTTTCTCGGATGCCACCATCTGGATTGGAAGCACTGGGTTTTTGGTGGCGTTTCACCACGTTGACTCCTTCCACTATTGCCCGGTCTTTCTTAGGAAGTAATTCCAGTACTTTTCCCATTTCGCCTTTGTCTTCGCCAGCGGTGACCTGCACAGTGTCTCCTTTGCGGATGTGAAATTTTTTCATGGCTTAGCTAGTTTAAAGGACCTCCGGTGCCAGTGATACAATCTTCATGTATTGACGGTCCCGCAATTCGCGGGACACCGGGCCAAACACGCGGGTGCCCCGCATTTCATTCTGGGGATTAAGCAGCACACAGGCATTGTCATCAAAGCGGATATAAGAACCATCCGGACGGCGCACCTCCTTCACGCTTCTTACCACTACGGCGGTAGAAACTTCTCCTTTTTTGATATTACCGGAGGGAGTGGCCTCTTTTACGGATACCACGATCTTGTCGCCTATGCCAGCGTAACGCCGCCGGGTACCACCCAAAACACGAACGCAGAGCACCTCTTTGGCACCCGTATTATCCGCTACTCTTAATCTTGATTCTTGTTGTACCATCGCTTATTTGGCCCGTTCAATGATTTCTACTAATCTCCAATTTTTGGTCTTACTCAAGGGGCGCGTTTCCATGATACGCACGGTATCGCCCTCGTTACAATCATTATTTTCGTCGTGAACGTGAAATTTTTTGGAGATGTTGATAAACTTCCCGTAAATAGGGTGCATCTGCTTACCTTCCACCACTACCACAATGGACTTATCCATTTTACTGCTGGTAACCTTACCAACCCGCTCTTTGCGCAGGTTACGGGTATTTTCAATTGTCTTTTCCATCTTACAATTCACCGTTTATTTCACGCCGACGCAGATCCGTAGCCAGGCGCGCTATTTCCTTGCGCTTAAACTTTAGCTCACCAGGATTCTCCAGGGGAGAAATGGCGTGGGACATTTTTAATTTTGCGTAACCCGCTTTGCTTTCCTCGATTTGCTCGCGGACTTCCTGCGTGGTCATTTCTTTTATTACCGATGCTTTCATCTTCTCGTACTGTTTAGCTGCCGAAGTAATCCCGACGAACGACAAACTTGGTTTTTACCGGTAGTTTTTGGGCGGCAAGCCGGAGCGCTTCCTGCGCCACGTCCATTCTCACCCCATCTAGTTCAAAGAGGATTCGACCAGGGCGCACTACCGCTACCCAATGATCCAGGGCTCCTTTACCTTTACCCATCCTTACTTCTGCGGGCTTACTGGTTATAGGCTTGTCCGGGAAAATGCGAATCCATAGCTGGCCCTCCCGCTTCATGTAACGAGTCGCGGCGATACGGGCAGCCTCAATCTGGCGGCTGGTAATAAAGACCGGGTCCAGGGCCTTGATGGCAAAGCTACCGAAGGAAATCTCCGTTCCCCGCTGGGCGTTACCTTTCATGCGGCCTTTGAACTGCTTCCGGTGTTTTGTCTTTTTAGGCTGTAACATAGCTGCTTAAAAAATTAGGTTTAAGCGAAATTATTTCTTTCTTCCCCGGGGTCCTTTGCCGCCAGGCGCATTACCGGTCTTTTTCGCAGTTCCCAGCAAATTGCTCAGGTCGCGTTTCCCGTAAACTTCCCCTTTCATGATCCATACCTTCACACCAATGCGGCCATAGGTAGTATGCGCCTCTGATTTTGCATAATCAATATCGGCCCTGAAAGTATGGAGAGGTGTTCTTCCATCCTTGTACATTTCCGTCCGGGCCATTTCGGCCCCATTCAAGCGGCCGGAAACCATAATTTTTATTCCTTCTGCCCCCATGCGCATGGTGGCCGCAATGGCCATTTTGGTGGCCCGGCGATAGGAAATCCGTCCTTCTACCTGACGGGCTATGCTGTCGGCTACCAACTTAGCATCTAACTCCGGACGCTTGATCTCGAAGATATTGATTTGGACGTCTTTATCGGTAAGCTTTTTAAGCTCTTCTTTCAGCTTGTCCACTTCTTGACCTCCTTTACCAATGATGATCCCAGGCCGGCTGGTAGTAATAGTAACGGTAATCAACTTAAGCGTACGCTCAATGATGATGCGGCTTACGCTGGCTTTGGTAAGACGTGCGTAGAGGTACTTGCGAATTTTCTCATCTTCCTCAATCTTATCTCCGTAATTACGTCCACCGTACCAGTTGCTATCCCAGCCACGAATAAAACCAAGACGATTTCCTATTGGGTTGGTCTTTTGTCCCATCTTATTTAGTCCTTGCTTTCGTTAATTTCTTCCGCTACCTCTTCTTCTACGGCAGCTTCTTGATGAGGTGCTTGCAAATGCACCGTAACGTGATTACTGCGCTTGCGTATGCGGTGTGCCCTTCCCTGAGGAGCCGGTTGGATGCGCTTCAGCATCCGACCGCTATCTACGCTAATGGAGCTGATGTAAAGCCCTGCTTCTTCCAGACGGGCTCCTTCATTCTTTTCTTCCCAGTTGCTCAGGGCCGAGAGGACCAACTTTTCCAGCCGGCCGCTGGCCTCCTTGGGACTGTTCTTAAGAATAAACAGCGCGTCATCTACGGGTAAACCGCGGACTTGATCGGCTACCAAGCGCATTTTACGAGGGGAAGTTGGACAGTTGTTTAAACGAGCGAAGGCTAGCTGCTTTCGTTCGGCCTTACGTGCCTCCGCTTTTAATCTTTTTCTAGCACCCATGGTTTGGTATTTTATCGCTTACCTTTATCTTTTTTGCCAGCATGGCCCCGGAAGGTCCGCGTTTGGGCAAATTCACCAAACTTGTGACCCACCATATTTTCAGTCACAAATACGGGGACAAACGTCCGCCCATTGTGCACCGCTATGGTCTGTCCTACTGCCTCCGGCGTGATCATAGAAGACCGGGAGTAGGTTTTGATAACCGACTTTTTGCTACTTTCCGCATTGGCCAGTATCTTACGTTCTAGCTTGTGGTGTACAAAAGGTCCTTTTTTAAGAGAACGGGCCATATCTTATCGTTTTGTTTTTCTGCGTTCAATAATGTATCGGTTCGAAGCCTTTTTGGGCTTACGCGTTTTGAGCCCTTTAGCGGCCAAGCCATTGCGCGAACGAGGATGTCCACCACTTGCACGACCTTCACCACCACCCATTGGGTGATCGATGGGGTTCATGGCCACCCCTCTAACCCTGGGGCGGCGTCCTTGCCAACGCTTGCGACCCGCTTTTCCACCAATAACCAAGGCCTTATCGGAGTTGCCAACGGCCCCTATCATTGCCTTACAGCTGGTGAGAATCATCCGTGACTCTCCACTTGGCATTTTAATGATAGCGTATTTACCATCCCGGGCGCTAAGTTGGGCAAAAGCTCCCGCACCCCGCGCTACTACAGCACCTTTACCAGGTTGCATTTCAATGCAGCTAATGATGGTACCGAATGGAATATCCGAGAGGTAAAGGGAGTTCCCGATATTAGGAGAGGCCTTTTTTCCACTCATTACCTTTTGGCCTACTTTCAAGCCATTGGGCGCTATGATATACCGCTTTTCTCCATCGGCATATACCACGAGGGCGATACGGGCAGAACGGTTGGGATCATATTCGATGCTCTTTACTGTTCCTTCAATGTCCTCCTTGTTGCGTTTAAAATCTATCTTCCGGTAGGCCTTTTTGTGACCACCACCAACGTAACGCATAGTCATCTTACCAGAGCTATTCCGCCCACCAGATTTACGTTTTCCTTTGGTCAGGGATTTTTCCGGACGGCTGCGGGTCACTTCGTCGTACTGCGAAGCGATTTTAAAGCGCTGACCCGGCGTTACCGGGTTAAGTTTCTTTACTGCCATAACTAAATATTGCTATACAGGTCTATGGTTTCACCACTGCGCACCTCTACCACCGCTTTTTTGTAGCGGCCAGTATTGCCCGTTACCAAGCCCGTTTTTGTAAACTGACTTTTCTTTTTACCTGGCATTACCATGGTACGAACGTTTTCTACGTTTACACCATAAAGCTCCTCTACCGCTGCGCGGATTTGGACTTTATTGGCATCCTTAGCTACCTTGAAAGCAAAGCGGTTATTATCCTCGCTATCGGCGGTCGCTTTTTCGGTAATGATCGGTTTAATTAAGATGCCCATGCCTTATTTTCTTAATACGGTTTCCAGTTTTTCTAATGCATCCTCTGCCAAAACAACATTCTGAGCATTCATCAAGCTGTAAGTGTTTAATTCAGAGGCGGTTATAACACTAGAACCCTTAAAATTTCGGGACGACAAATATACGCTTTTATTTACGTCACCAAGCACAATTAGCGACTTTTTCGCCTCAATACCCAACGCGCCTAGCATACTTACAAAGTCTTTGGTGCTGGGCTTATCAAAATCCAGCTTCTCCACTACCTGTAATTTTTGCTGCGCCATTCGTTGACTCAACACCGATTTACGAGCTAAAGCTTTGGTCTTTTTATTGAGTTTAAACCCGTAGGTACGGGGACGCGGGCCAAATACGGTACCCCCACCCCGTTGAATGGGCGAACGGAGTGAACCCACGCGGGCGTTACCGGTACCCTTTTGACGAAAAAACTTTTTGGTAGTCCGGGATACCTCACCGCGCTCTTGCGCTTTACTCGTACCCTGACGGACCTTGGCCAAGTGTTGTTTTACATCCAGGTAAACTGCGTGGTCGTTGGGTTTTATTCCAAAGAGATCATCGGCCAACTTTGCCTTTCGGCCGGTCTCCTTGCCCTCTTTTGTCAATACGGCTACTTCCATTACTTGGTGATTGTTACGAGTGTGTTCTTAGGCCCCGGAACGGAACCTTTTACGACCATGATGTTTTTTTCCGCGTCCAGTTTCAGCACCTGAAGGTTTTCCACCATTACAGGCTTACCTCCGGTCCGGCCGGCCATGCGCATTCCTTTAAAAACACGACTAGGGTCACTGCCAGCTCCTATCGAACCAGGCACGCGTTCACGTCCGTGCTGACCGTGTGAAATTTCGCCGGCTCCGTGGAAGCCATGACGCTTTACCACGCCTTGAAAGCCTTTTCCCTTGGTGGTCCCGGATACATCTACGAATTCTCCCTCCTGTACAAACTCATCCATGGATATGGAGACACCAGGCTTGAGTTCTTTATCGCCAAAGTCACCATTGAATTCATGCAATTTCTCGCAAGGCTCTACTTTGGCTTTCTTGAAGTGCCCGGCCAGGGCACGGGTGGTGGACTTTTCACGGCGCTGGCCGTAGCCGAGCTGAACCGCCTCATAACCGTCCCTTTCTTCCGTCTTGAGTTGGGTTACTACGTTGGGGCTCACTTCTAAGACGGTGCAGGGAAGATTCTTCCCGTTATCGTCAAAGAGGCTTGTCATCCCGATTTTTTTACCGATCATTCCAGGCATTTGACTTTTATTTTATATTAGTACTTCTAGGGCGCTTGAAGAGGCGAGATCAAACTTTTATCTCTACCTCCACTCCACTGGGCAATTCCAGCTTCATCAGCGCATCAATGGTTTTACTAGAGGAGCTGTAAATATCCAGCAGACGCTTAAATGAGCTCAGCTCGAATTGCTCCCGGGCTTTTTTATTTACGTGAGGAGACCGCAGCACCGTGTAAATACGCTTATTGGTGGGCAGCGGAATGGGGCCATTAATTATGGCACCTGTGCTCTTTACCGTTTTTACGATCTTATCGGCAGACTTGTCCACCAGGTTGTGATCGTAAGACTTCAGTTTTATCCGGATTTTTTGACTCATGTTGATTTAATCAGGGTCTATACTTTTTCGCCTTTAACTTTTTCTATCACGGAGTCGGCTACACTCTTTGGAGCTTCTTCAAAGTGAGAGAACTCCATGGTAGAAGTGGCGCGTCCGGAGGAAATGGTACGTAGGTCGGTTACGTAACCGAACATTTCACTCAAGGGCACTTTGGCCTTGATTACTTTCGAGCCTGAACGATCGCCCATGCCGTCTACGGTGCCCCGGCGCCGGTTCAAGTCTCCCACTACGTCACCCATGTTTTCTTCGGGCGTGAGTACCTCCAGTTTCATCATCGGCTCCAGTAATACGGGAGAAGCTTTGGGGACGGACTCGCGGTAAGCGTTCTTGGCCGCTACTTCAAAGGAAAGCTGATCGGAGTCTACCGGGTGGAAGCTACCGTCGTGGAGGGTCACTTTCATGCTATCCATGGGGTATCCGGCCAGTACGCCGTTTACCATAGAGTCTTTAAAACCTTTCTCCACGGAGGGAATAAATTCCTTGGGAACATTACCGCCTTTCACCTCGTTTACAAACTGCAGGCCGGTTACTTCGTTGCCCTCCTCATCGGGCTCAGCGGGGCCTAAGGTTATGTCGATATCGGCAAACTTACCACGGCCACCAGTCTGTTTCTTATACACCTCACGGTGCTTAACGGTGCCACTGATGGCCTCCTTATAAGATACTTGGGGCGCTCCTTTATTCACCTCTACCTTAAATTCCCGCTTGAGGCGGTCACAAAGGATATCTAAGTGGAGTTCTCCCATACCGCTGATCACGGTTTGGCCGCTGTCTTCATCCGTTTGCACCTGGAAAGTGGGGTCCTCTTCGGCCAGCTTAGCCAGCGCCATACCCAGCTTGTCCATATCGGCTTGCGACTTGGGCTCCACGGCCAGGCCTATTACCGGCTCGGGGAATTTCATGGATTCCAGCACGATGGGGTGCTTCTCGTCGCAGAGGGTGTCCCCCGTTTTAATGTCTTTAAATCCTACCAGGGCGGCGATGTCGCCGGCTCCCAGGGATTCTACCTGCTTTTGTTCTTTGGAGTGCATCTGGTAAATGCGCGATATACGCTCTTTCTTGCCAGTACGAGAATTGTGTACGTAGCTGCCACTCTCCAGCAAGCCAGAATAAGCCCGCGTAAAGCAAAGCCGGCCCACGTAGGGGTCGGTGGCAATTTTAAAGGCCAAACCGGCGAAAGGAGCGTCGTACTCGGTCTTCCGCTTCTCCTCTTCTTCCGTGTTAGGATTGGTACCCACGATGCTGTCCACATCTACGGGAGAAGGAAGCAATTCCATAACCATATTGAGCATGGCCTGAACGCCTTTGTTTTTAAAGGCAGAGCCACACATCATGGGCACCACTTCGCCAGCGATGGTAGCTTCGCGAAGGGCGTTAAGAATCTCTTCTTCTGTAAGAGAAGAAGAATCCTCAAAATACTTTTCCATGAGGGTTTCGTCGTACTCGGCCACCGCTTCGAGCAGGTGTTCGCGATAGGCCTCCGCCTCTTCTTTGAATTCTTCGGGCACATCGATTTCCGAGAAGGTCATGCCCTTGTCTTCATCGCTCCAAACGATGCCTTTAAAATTGATAAGATCGATAACCCCTTTAAAGTCGGCCTCAGAGCCGATAGGGATTTGCAGCGCTACGGCCTTACTCCCCAGCATTTCTTTTACCTGGCGGCATACGTTTAGGAAATCGGCCCCTTGGCGATCCATTTTGTTGACGAAACCGATCCGGGGAACGTTATAATTGTCGGCCAGCCGCCAGTTGGTTTCGCTCTGGGGCTCTACGCCGTCCACAGCGCTAAAGAGGAACACCAGACCGTCCAGCACGCGTAAGGAACGGTTTACCTCTACGGTAAAATCTACGTGACCAGGGGTATCAATAATATTGACGTGATAATCTTTGCCCCGGTAAGGCCAGTTCAAGGTAGTAGCCGCGGAAGTAATGGTAATACCCCGCTCCTGCTCTTGTTCCATCCAGTCCATAGTGGCCGCACCATCGTGCACCTCTCCTATTTTATGACTGATGCCACCGTAATAGAGAATGCGCTCGGTGGTGGTCGTTTTGCCGGCATCAATGTGGGCAGCGATGCCGATGTTCCGGGTAAATTTAAGGTCTCGTTTTGCCATGTCTTAATGCTAAGGGTAGCGTGGTCTTTGAAAATTTTATTTAGAAGCGGCCAAAGTGGGCAAAAGCCTTGTTCGCTTCGGCCATTTTGTGCGTATCCATACGTTTTTTCACGGCGGCCCCTTCTTCTTTTACGGCAGCCAAAATTTCATTGGCCAGGCGCTGCGCCATAGACTTTTCGTTGCGTTTCCGCGCAAAGCTGATCATCCACTTCATGGCCACAGAAATCTTCCGGTCGGGGCGAATCTGGATCGGAATTTGGAAAGTAGCCCCACCTACCCGCTTACTACGTACTTCTACATGGGGCATAATGTTGTTCAGTGCCTCTTTCCACTGCTCCAGGCTATTACTTTCGCCGGATTTTTCGGCTACAATGTCCAGGGCATCATAAAAAATACGGTACGACAAGTTCTTCTTGCCGTCCAGCATCATCATATTCACAAAGCGCGTTACCAATTCTTCATTGTAACGCGGATCGGGGAGCAGGGCTCTTTTTTTGGCTTTTTCCTTTCTCATGAGTCCGGGGCGATATTATTTCTTGTCTTTAGGACGTTTGGCTCCATACTTACTGCGGCGCTGCAGCCTACCACTTACACCAGCTGTGTCAAGGGCGCCACGTACAACATGGTAGCGTACCCCGGGCAAATCCTTTACCCGACCGCCCCGCACCAGGACGATGCTGTGCTCCTGCAGGTTATGGCCTTCCCCGGGAATGTAGGCATTCACCTCATTTCCATTGGTTAGGCGAACCCGCGCCACCTTACGCATGGCAGAGTTGGGCTTTTTTGGGGTGGTGGTGTACACCCGGGTGCATACCCCCCGGCGCTGCGGAGAGCTTTGCAGGGCCGCTGATTTACTCTTTTGAGTAGATTGCGTGCGCCCTTTACGAACCAGTTGTTGTATAGTTGGCATATACCTTTATCTATAAGCTAATTATAAACTTCAGCTACCCCCGATTTTTTGGGGACCGCAAATGTATAACAATTCTTTGTCCCTACAACTCAACCACTAGGAAAAATTACCCGGCTTTCTCTACCGGGGATAGTCTTTTGGGCCCCAAGGGCTCCCGCCGCGCGTTGCACATTTGGCCTGCGGCCGCTATACACCGGCGCAGCGCCACGGCGCTCTTTTTAGGTCCGGCCTCACCGGCCAAATGTGATACAGCCCCCGCTAGCCTAGCCCATCTCCAGCCCGATGAAGCGGGCAAATATAGTGGGTTGCCCTCCCCCGATTTTTCTCTGACCTTTGTCCCTTGCAAAAGGACAACTCGTGGAAAACATCTTAGCTAAGCTCAATCCCTCCCAACGGGCGGCGGTAGAGGCCACCGAAGGCCCCATAATGGTAATAGCCGGGGCCGGCTCCGGCAAAACCCGGGTGCTCACCTACCGCATTGCCTACCTTATGGCCCAAAAGGGGATAGACCCCTTCAATATTCTTTCCCTTACCTTTACCAATAAGGCCGCCCGGGAAATGAAAGAACGCATAGGCCAAATCGTGGGCCCCGGCGAAGCCAAGAATATATGGATGGGTACTTTCCACTCCGTATTTGCCCGCATACTGAGGGGCGAGGGAGATAAGCTGGGCTATCCCAGCAATTTTACCATCTACGACGCGGAAGATTCCAAGAAAACCATCAACCAGGTCATAAAAGCGCTCCACCTGGACAAAGACATCTACAAAACCAATAATGTGGCCCGCCGCATAAGCGCTTACAAAAACGGCCTTATTACCCCGCGCGAATATTTCCAGCGCTCCGAGCTGCAGGAACAGGATGCCGCCGCCCGCATGCCCAAGCTGGGCGATATCTTTAATGCTTACTGCGAGAAGTGCTTTCGGGCCGGCGCCATGGATTTTGACGATATCCTGCTCAATACCTACCTCCTCCTGCGCAAATTTCCCGATGTGCTGGCCAAGTACCAGGACCGCTTTCGCTATATCCTGGTAGACGAGTATCAAGACACCAACCACGCCCAGTACCTCATCGTGAAGGCCCTGGCCAATCGCTTTCAAAATATATGCGTGGTGGGTGATGATGCGCAGAGCATCTACGCCTTTCGGGGGGCCAATATCCAGAACATCCTCAACTACCAGCGCGATTACGACAAGGTAGAGGTCTATAAGCTGGAGCAAAACTACCGCAGCACCAAAAACATTGTGGGCGCGGCCAACAGCCTGATCCAAAAAAACCGCGATCAACTCCATAAAGAAGTATGGACCGATAACGACACGGGGGAGCACATAACCCTGCAAAAACTGGTGAGCGATAATGATGAAGGGGCTTACGTGGCGCGGACCATCTGGGAGCAACACCACGAGAAGCAGCGCGGCTTTGACCACTTTGCCATCCTGTACCGTACCAATGCTCAGTCGCGCGCCCTGGAAGACGCCCTTCGCAAAAAAAACATCCCTTACCGCATCTACGGGGGCTTGAGCTTTTATCAGCGGAAGGAGGTGAAAGACCTGCTTTCCTATTTGCGCCTGGTGATCAACCCCCAGGATGAAGAGGCCCTGCGCCGGGTGATCAACTACCCCAAGCGGGGCATAGGCGATACCACCGTAGAAAAGCTAACCATCCAGGCCGATGCGCAAAAAAGCAGTATCTGGGAAGTGTGCGAGCAGATTGACTTCCTCCCCCAGCTCAAGATAAACCGGGGCGCCCAGGAGAAAATCAGCGATTTTGTGACCAAAATCAAAAGCTACCAAGCCCTGGCCAACCGCGAAAATGCCTACACCCTGGCCCAGGAAGTAGCCAAGGGCTCCGGCTTGCTCAGACTCCTCAGCGAAGACAAAACGCCGGAGGGCATAAGCCGGAAAGAAAACATTCAAGAGCTCCTCACCGCGGTACAGGAATTTGTGGAAGACCAGCAAGAAGAAGCCGAAGGGGATCCCAGCCTGGCTTCTTTTATGCAGGACGTAGCCCTCATCACGGATCAAGACAAAGATCAAAATGACCACGAACCCAAGGTGTCCTTAATGACCATCCACCTGGCCAAGGGCCTGGAGTTTCCCGTGGTTTTCATCGTGGGCCTGGAAGAAAACCTCTTCCCCAGCATGATGGCCGTGAATAGCCGCAGTGACCTGGAAGAAGAACGGCGCCTTTTTTACGTTGCCCTTACCCGGGCCGAGCAGGAGGCCTTCCTTACCTACACCCAAATGCGTTTCCGCTGGGGCAAGCTCATAGATTGCGAACCCAGCCGTTTCCTGGAAGAACTGGACGAACGCTACCTCCATCAGAGTACCCCGGAGTTTAGCCCCTTTTTGAGCCCAGATGAAATGAACCAAATGCGCACGCACGATACGCCTAACCGCCCGCGCCCCAATGGAGGCCCCACCCGCCGAAAACCGGCCGACACCGGCCGCAAAAGACCGGCCCCACACGCTCCGAGCGGACGCAACCTCAAAAGGATGGGACCCCAGCAGGAGCATGATGGCAATTTTGAAAAGCTAAGTGACGTGAGCGAAGGCCAACGGGTAAAACACCCCCGCTTTGGCATGGGCACCATCAGCGCCCTGGAAGGCTCCGGGCCCAACCGCAAAGCCTTGATCAACTTTGAAAATGTGGGAGAAAAGAAATTATTGTTGAAATTTGCCAAGCTAGAACGGCTTACCTAAAGGCTTCCCGTCAGCTAGCCACGGCGCCCTTTGACCCCCCATAACCACAAAGGCCTTCGCCCTGCTGGCGCTGAACCTATCCGGGGCAAACATTATCTTAAAAATCCTCAATGCCGGATATGGGCCGGTAGCACTTTTGGCCGGCAGGCCGCAAAAGAAAAGTATGGAATACAACACCAGTAGAGACCAAATGATAATCCCCGAATATGGGCGCAATGTGCAGCGCATGGTGGATTATCTCCTCACCATAGAAGACCGCGAAAAGCGGAACCAGCAAGCGCGTAACCTCATAGAAATCATCGGTAACCTTAACCCCAATAAGGTAAAGGAAAGCCAGGATTTTAGGCACAAGCTATGGGACCACCTCTATATCATGAGCGACTTTAAGCTGGAAGTGGACAGCCCCTTTCCCCCGCCCAAACCGGAAAGCTTGATGGAAAAGCCCGAAGAGGTGCCCTATCCGGAAACCAGCCGCAACTACCGCCACTACGGCAATATCCTGAAAAATATGGTCAAATACCTGGCCAGCCTGGAGCCCGGCGAGGAAAAAGACGCCCTGAAAGCGGCCGTGGCCAACCAAATGAAAAAGACCTACCTGCTGTGGAATAAGGACCACGTGGAAGATGAAGTGATCCTAAAGGAGATGAAGGCCCTGGCCGAGGGCAAGCTGGACCTGGAAGATGTGAGCCTGGCCGATAAAAAAGAACTGGTGACCAAGGGCGAGCAAAACCAAAGTGGCTTTAAGGGCAAAAAGAAATTTAAAAAGCGGGGTAAAAAACGCTTTAAAAAGAAATAGGCGGTGGGTAGTTTTCAGATCAAGGGGGGACAGAAACTCCAGGGCAGCATAATGCCGCAGGGCGCTAAAAATGAAGCCCTGCAGGTGATCTGCGCCGTGCTGATAAGCCCCGAACCGGTAACCATCAGCAATATTCCCGATATCCGGGACGTGAACAAACTGATAGACCTGCTGGCCGGCCTGGGCGTTAAAGTGCAGCGCCGCAGCCCCGGAGAAGTGACCTTTCAGGCCGATAACATTCAACTAGACTACCTTAAAAGTCCCGAATTCAAGGAAAAGGCCAGCGCCTTACGGGGTAGTATTATGATCGTAGGCCCATTATTGGCCCGTTTTGGCCAGGGCTATATACCCAAGCCGGGGGGAGACAAAATAGGTAGGCGCCGGCTGGACACCCACTTCCAGGGCTTTCAGCGGCTGGGCGCCCGATTCCGGTACGAAGAAGGCGAAAGCTTTTACGGGGTGGAGGCCCAGCAGCTTAAGGGGACCCACATGCTCCTGGATGAAGCGTCCGTAACCGGCACGGCCAATCTGGTGATGGCCGCCGTGCTGGCTTCCGGTACTACCCAGCTCTACAACGCGGCCTGCGAGCCCTACGTGCAGCAACTCTGCCACCTGCTCAATAGAATGGGCGCCAAAATAAGGGGCGTAGGCTCCAATCTACTTACCATAGAGGGCGTAAGCGAACTGGGCGGCACGGAACACCGCGTACTGCCCGACATGATAGAGATAGGCTCCTGGATAGGCATGGCCGCCATGACGCGTTCCGAGATCACCATTAAGGAGGTGAGCCACCCCGACCTGGGGATGATCCCGGATACCTTCCGCCGGATGGGCATAGCCCTGGAAGCCAAGGGAAACGACCTGCTGGTGCCCGCCCAGGAGCACTACGAGATCAGCACTTTTATAGACGGGAGTATACTCACCATAGCCGATGCGCCCTGGCCCGGCTTTACGCCCGACCTGCTCAGCATAGCGCTGGTAGTGGCCACCCAGGCCCGGGGTAGTGTGCTCATCCACCAAAAAATGTTTGAGAGCCGCCTTTTCTTCGTGGACAAGCTCATAGACATGGGCGCGCAAATAATTCTTTGCGATCCGCACCGGGCTACCGTCATTGGCATGGATCATGCTACACCGCTAAAGGCAACTACTATGACCAGCCCCGATATTAGGGCGGGCATCTCCCTGCTCATAGCTGCACTGAGCGCCGATGGCGTGAGCACTATTCACAACATTGAGCAAATAGACCGCGGCTACCAGAGCATCGATGAACGTCTTCGCAAGCTCGGGGCGGATATAGTTCGAACACCTTAAATTATATTTGGACCATTATGAAATGGATTAAGAAACCCACCACCCTCCTCCTGATAGCTGCCCTTTCCCTGGGCGCACTAGCTTTTGCCGAGCGGATCACCGATAAAACGGAAAACCAAAACAAACCCGTGGAAATAGGGGAAAAAGCCCCGGATATAGCCCTGGAAGATCCCGAGGGAAACGTCCGAAAGCTTTCCGATCTCCGCGGTAAAGTAGTTTTGATCGATTTCTGGGCTTCCTGGTGCCGGCCCTGCCGCATGGAAAATCCGCACGTGGTAAAGCTCTACAAGAAGTACAAGGACCAAGAATTTAAGTACGGGGATGGCTTCACCGTATACAGCGTGTCGCTGGACCGCAGCAAGCAAGACTGGACCAAGGCCATAGAGCAAGACGGCCTCATATGGCCTAATCATGTAAGCGACCTTAAAATGTGGAATAGCCAGGCCGCCGCTGGGTACAACATCACCGCCATACCCGCCACCTACCTCATCGATGAGGATGGCATCGTGCTGGCGCGTAATCTGAGAGGGCAAGCTCTTAAAAATGCCCTGGCCAAAATGGCGAAGTAGTGTCTCGTCTAGAAAGTCTCTCGCCCGTGGCGAGACGATCGTCCTCAAAATCCTCATCTCGCCAGTGGCGAGACTGCGCTTTTATCGTCCTCTCGCGCCTCCCCGAATAAGTCGGGACAGGCGTTCTTGAACTTTCTAGACGAGACACCGGACTCTATGGACAAACACTAAGTAGTGTCTGTCTATAAAGTCGGTCAGCTTCGTTAAGCTTGCTTCAATAAAGCGGAATCTCGCTTGAAGCGAGCAGGACGATCGAAACGGAGTTATAGGACTTTACAGCCCGAAACCCCTTTTAGTGCGCTATCCACTGCGCTTCTGAAACCCCACACACGCCACCGGCCTCGTTCAGCACCCGACGGAGGTTTTCTTCCAGGGCCTCAAAATCGGCCGGGCGGCAGTACCATATGATTAAGGCATTACTAAAGGCATCGGTGAGGCCCCGGGCGTCCTGCACGCCCCGCTGGCCTTTGCCGCGCGCCTTCTCGATTACGGTGTACCCCTCCACCTGCGCTTTTTCCAGCAATACCAAGACGGCCTCGAGCTCTGGTTGGGGAATGATGATTTCTACGCGTTTGATGTTTTCCATATGGCCCATTAATAAAGTAGCTCTAGCAAGGAATAATATAACGGAATGCCCACGATAATATTAAGGGGAAAGGTAATGCCCAGGGACATGGGTACGAAAATACCCGGATTGGCCTGAGGTACGGCCATGCGCATGGCCGCGGGCACCGCTATGTAACTGGCACTGGCCGCCAGGATGGTTAGCAAAAAGGCATTGCCCAGGGATATACCCAGCCAGGGGCATACCAGAATGGTCACGGCCGCATTGATAAGCGGCACCACCAGCGAAAAAAGCGTAAACAACAAGCCCCGCGAGCGCAAACCCCCCAGGCGGCTGCCCGCCAGCAGGCCCATGTCCAGCATAAAGAGGCTCAGCATGCCTTTAAAAAGCCCGTCACTAAAGGGACGCACATCTTCGTACTGCGCTTCCGAGATAATGAGGCCCACCACCAAGCTTAGCAAAATCACAAACACGCTCCCGTTGGTAAAAGCCTCCCGCACCACCTTGCGCAGGGAAGAGGAGGATTCTCTTTTGCGCTGGCTATTGATCAGCAGCACGCCTATCACGATGGCCGGGCTTTCCATAATGGCCAGCGCCGCTACCATGTGCCCCCCAAAAGGTACGCCCGCCCCCTCCAGAAAAGATACCGCGGTAACAAAAGTCACCGCACTCACGGATCCATAAGTGGCGGCAATGGCGCCGGCATTATAAGTGTCCAGGCGCTTCCGTAAAAACCAAAAGGTATACAGGGGCACCACCAAGCTTAGCACCACGGCTACCATCAGGGGTAGCCACATCTCCAAGCCGCCTTCGCTGTGCGCCAGTTCACGTCCGCCTTTTATGCCCAGGGAAAAAAGCAGGAAAAGCGACAAGAAGCGCGCTATTTCAGGCGGTATTTCCAGGTCGGAGCGCACCGCCACCGCCAGCAGCCCGCCCACGAAGAATAGCACGGGCGGGCTGAGGAGGTTGGTCAATATTAAATCCGTGTTCATAAAATTAAGGATCTACCAAGTGGGCCTATTCCCCCTGGCCCAGGGAGAAGCCCAGCTGGCCATCAAAGTAGTAGAGGTTCTCCGTTTTCACCACATCTACACCTCCCTCGTGCATGCGCTGCATCAGTTTGAGCAGCGCTCCCTTTTCCACGGGCTTCATTTGGGTCACATCTTTGGTGTTTTCTGCGTGCACAAAGCGGCAGCGCCAGTGATCGGTGCAGAAGGTTTCCGGCAAACCGTCGGGAAACACCTTCACGCCCCGGTTGGTGATCATTTTCAGTTTGAATTCGGGCCCCGCCAGCGACTGGAGCTTAGCCCCCAGGTCGTCGGCAGATATGGTGGGGTCATCCACAAAAAGATCGGAGCCTACGAGTACTTTTTCGGCAGCCGGACGCTCGTATTCGGGAATTTCGATGTTGCGCTTATCGCCTTCGGCGTATTTTACCGGCTTAAAGCGAGCGGGCTCCTGCCCCAGGCGTTCTATTACCGCCTCCGCAAATTCGCGGGTTCCTACCTTTGATTGCGATTGGCCTTCCTGGTACAGGTCTCCGGTATGCAGTCCATCTTCCAGGGTGCGCAGCCAGGCGTTGTGGATTTTTTGGGCGGCTTCATGCGCCCCCAGGTGGAGCAGCATTTGTACCGCCGCCATCATAAGGCCGCTGGGATTGCCAGCGTTTTGCCCCGCTATATCAGGAGCCGAGCCGTGCACGGCTTCAAACATAGCATGCTCGCGCCCTATATTGGCACTACCACCCAGCCCCACGGAGCCAGAAATCTGCGCGGCTATATCGGAGATGATATCGCCGTAGAGATTTAGGGTTACGATTACGTCGAAGTCTTCCGGCCTATCGGCCAAAAGTGCCGCTCCAATGTCGATAATGCGCAGCTCCGATTCTATATCCGGGTACTCTTGCTTGATCTCGTTAAAGAGGCGCGAGTAGAGGCCATCCGTCACCTTCATGATATTGTCTTTTACCATGCAGGTTACCTTCTTGCGGCCGTAGGCCTTGGCGTACTCAAAGGCATAGCGGATTATTTTCCGGGTACCGGGAATACTGACCAGCTTCAGGCACTGAAACACATCGGTGGTTTGCCGGTGCTCAATGCCCGCGTAGAGGTCCTCCTCGTTTTCGCGCACCACCACTACGTCCATTTTGGGGTGCTTGGTGCGCACCATGGGGGCAAAACTTTGGCAAGCGCGGACGTTGGAGTACAGGCCCAGGCTCTTGCGGATGGTTACATTGAGGCTTTTGTAGCCGCTGCCCTGAGGCGTAGTGATGGGCGCTTTGAGGAAAACCTTGTTGCGCCGCAAGGTTCCCCAGTCTTCCGGCGTAATGCCAGCCGTGTAGCCGCTCTCGTACACAGCTTTGCCTATGGTGATAAAATCGTAAGTAAGGGGCGCTTCCGCGGCTTCCAGTACTTTTAGGGTGGCATCCATTATTTCAGGACCTATGCCATCTCCTTTGGCTACGGTGATGCGGTGGGTTTGACTCATGAGGAGGGGGATTTTAAGTGAAGGGTTTGGATTAATAAATTAACGATATAATCTTTCAGCGCTCCCGCGGGGGCGCCTTGGGGAAAGTCGGTAAGACTGGGCAGGTGGTGGCTGTAAAAGTCCAGCGAGTGGGCCATTTCTACCAAGGTAGTAGCGAGGGAGCGCGGGAAAGGCTCTCCCGGGCGCACCTCCGCTATCCGGTCGGCCACAAAGCTTACCAGCTGTTTGTATGGGGAAAAGAGCCGCAGGGCATTGTCTTTATCTACCTGCACGTGGTAATAGGCCTTGGCCCCCTCGCTTTTCACCAGTTCTCGCAGGGTACCTTTGCTCACCACGCCCGGATCAGCGGCTACCTCTGGAATGTCACAAATTATTTCCACCGCCTTGATCAGCCGCTGCTCTGGTGTTTCCAGTACGGCCGTAAAAACCTTGATCTGCTGTTCCAGCCACATCCAATAAAGCTGGAAGTAATATTGCAGCAGCCGGTGTTTGTTTTTAAAATATTTGTACACCGTAGCCTCGGTGGTATCGGCCCGCTCCGCCAGTTTACGGGCCGTAAAACCTTCCAGCCCCAGCTCCAGAAAAAGCGTAGCGCCCTCCCGCAGCAGGGCCTGCCCTACTTCCGTACTGCGCGGATCCCGCACGTAAAGTTGCGCACTGGGGCTAAAAGAATACTGGCTTTGAGCCATGGTATAGCAGGCTATAGTTTTACTATGGCGGGCAAAGGTACACATCTTTCCTTCAGAAGGATGCTTAATGCCCTTTGCCGCTTTCCCTTTGTGGGAGGGAGTATTTACTCGTTAAGCCTGGTGCTGCCATCCTTCATGGAATTTTAATGGAGGCCTCCCGGCCAAATGTGGTCCGCCCCGGCTACAAGCCCTTCGTGACCTTAGGTACAAATCCTTTTACCACCAGCCCCGTTTATTTTAAAGGGATATATACTGGTAAAAGCCGATAGCAAAGAGCATGCTGCGCTTTAAACCCATACCTGGCAGTGGCCGGATAGCCCATTTGGCCGCCAGGCCTAAACCCGAACCGGAAAAATGGGGCGAAAGAAAACTAACTTTGCGAAAAAAGAACCCTGATGAATAAACACCTAGAGACCGCGGACGAATACTCCATTAAAGACCTGTTAAAGAGCAATTTCCCTGTATTTGGCGATGGCGATTTACTGGAAGAAATGAGCCAGTACGGGCGGTGGTTTACCCACGAACAGGAAGAACAAATCGTAGCCGAAGGCGACTTTCCCAAGTGGATCCCCCTGGTGATAAGAGGCGCCATCAAGGTGAGCCGGGTAGACGATGATGGCGAAGAAATATTCCTCTACTACCTCTACCCGGGGCAAACTTGCGCCATGACGCTCAACTGCTGCATGGTGGAAAAACCCAGCGAGGTAAGGGCCATAGCGGAGCAGGGAACCGAGTACGTGGGGCTGCCCCGCAAGAAAATAAGCGAATGGATGATGCAGTTTAACGACTGGCGCAATTTTACCCTTCAAAGCTATGACGAGCGGTATGAAAACCTGCTCCAAACCATAGATGACATCGCCTTTAAGCAACTGGACCAACGCCTGCTGGAACTCCTCAAAGACAAGAGTATAGCCCTGGGCGATACCACCGTGCCCATCACCCATAAAAAACTGGCCGAAGACCTTCACTCCTCCCGGGAGGTGATCTCGCGGCTGCTCAAGCAGCTGGAAAACATGGGCAAGGTGCGCCTCAAACGCAACCAGGTGGAGCTCCTGGACTTTTAGCGCTTTAAGTATATGGCGGTGGCTCCGGGATTCCTACGGGCCACTGTCCCACGGCCGGTGATATGGGTTACGGTATAGCCCTGAGGCTCAGTTTACCTTTGACCCTGTTAATCGTTAAAAAACCATCTGATATGTACGTTAAACAACTCTATACCGGCTGCCTGGCCGAGGCCGCCTATTACGTAGAATCCAATGGAGAAGCCGCCATCATAGACCCCCTTCGCGATACGCAAGTGTACCAGGAAATGGCGCAAGAACGCGGGGCCAAGATCAAATATGTGCTGGAAACGCACTTTCACGCCGATTTTGTGAGTGGCCACCTGGACCTGGCCCAAAAAACGGGGGCTAAGATTGTGTACGGCCCTACCGCTGAGCCCAATTTTGATGCTTACGTAGCGGAAGACCACGAAGTGCTTCCCTTGGGAGAGGCCAAATTTGTGGTACTGCACACGCCGGGCCACACCATGGAGTCGGTCACTTTCCTGCTGAAAGATGAATCCGGAAAAAACGAAGCCATCTTTACCGGAGATACCCTTTTCATAGGAGACGTAGGTCGTCCGGACCTGGCGGTCAAAAGTGACCTGAGCCGGGAAGACCTGGCCCGGCATCTGTACCAAAGCCTGCGCCAGAAAATCATGCCGCTGGAAGATGATATCATCGTGTATCCCGGGCACGGACAGGGTAGTGCCTGCGGAAAAAATATGAGCAGCGAAACGACCGATACCCTAGGCAGCCAAAAAGAGAACAATTACGCCCTGGATCCCAAACTGAGCGAAGATGCCTTCATCGAAGCGGTGACGGATGGGCTGGTAACCCCTCCTCAATATTTTCCCAAAAACGCCGTACTCAATAAAACCGGCTATGAGCAGCTGGACAGCATCCTGGAAAAAAGTGAAAAAGCGCTGGATGTGGAATCCTTTGACCAGTACCGTCAAGAGGGCAACACCCTGATCCTGGACACCCGCTATGAAAGCGAGTTTATGGAAAAACACATCCCCAACTCGCTCTACATAGGCCTCCACGACAATTTTGCCCCCTGGGTAGGGGCGCTCATTGAAGACCTGCAAACCCCGCTTCTCATCATAGCCCACGACGGCAAAGAAGAGGAAGTGATAACCCGCCTGGCCCGGGTGGGCTATGACAATGCCCTGGGATACCTTCAAGGCGGCATAGCGGCTTGGGAGAAGGCCGGAAAAGCCCTCACCAGCACGCCACAACTGAAGCTAGACGAGCTGGCCGCTAGATGGGACCAATTGCAAGAACAGGTAGTGGATGTACGCAAAGTATCCGAATATGAGGCGCAGCACTTGCAAGGGGTGCGTCACATAGCCCTGGACTTTATGCCCCAAGAAGTGAACAAACTAGCGGAAGACACCCCCTACTACTTGCATTGTGCGGGGGGTTACCGGTCCGTCATTGCGGCCTCCATTCTGGAGCGCCATGGCCGCCGCGGCGTTAGCATAGAAGGGGGATTTAATGCCATGGGCTCCTATGAGCTGCCCATGACGGAGACCCAAACGGTAGATAATATGCTCTAAACCCACCGGGTGACAAATATCATAGGTGAAGAATGCTTTCCTGGCTACCTTCGGTTAATAAAATCGCAGCGCCATGGAAAGCATTCTTACTTTGGAGCAACTCCACCACAACCTGATAATGGGCCCGGGCTATGAAGGCTATGCACAACTCATAAAAGCCATAGACCTTCCCCGGGAAAGCTACGCGCCCCTTTGCCGCTGGAGTGATGAGCGCTACCAGCGCATCCGATTTTTCGACACCGATAGCCTGGAAGGTCTAATTACCTGCTGGAAACCGGGCCAGTCCAGCTCCATCCACACTTATGAAAATGCCATAGGCTGGCTAAAGGTGCTGGAAGGTCAAATAGACTGGGAGCACTTTAGCCCCGAGGCGCACGGGACCAGCCCCACCTATCATAAAACCTTTACCACCGGCGAAATCGGTTTCTTAAATGATGACCTGGGCTTTCACCGCTTTGTAAACCGGGGCGCCGAGCCCACGGTAATGCTGCTCCTCTACGCGGATAAAATCAAACAATGGCGCACCTACGATCCAGAGACGGGCAGAATAGCGCAAGAAGCCGTCACGGTAGATTTCAATCTCGACCCGGATCACCAGGGGTGAGCTGCGTCACTGCTGCCCAGCCGGAAAGGGGCCACTTTTGCCTTCTCAATTTTTAAAAAGCATTTACGTATGGGACTATGGGACCTATGGGGCGGCAAAAAGAAAAAAGTGACGGCCTTCCTGGAAAAGGATGCCGTGATCATAGATGTACGCAACCCCGATGAATACAAGCAGGGCCACATTCCGGGCGCCCGGAATATTCCTTTGCCCAAAATAAGCGGCCAGGCCAAAAAGCTCAAAAAAGAGGGAAAACCGCTCATCCTCTGTTGTGCCTCCGGCATGCGCAGTGGACAAGCCACCCGTGTACTGGAACAGCAGGGCATAGAGTGCCTCAACGGCGGGGGCTGGAGCTCCCTGGCCCGAATGGTTTAAAGGGAGAATTCTGTAGCGAAACCTTCCCGGGGCTGATGGCTATCTTTGCTGCTTTTTAATAAACAGCGGAAATAGTTTATCATGCCCACGAAAAGTATAGCGCCTACGCAAGCCCCAAGTTTAACCGCTCTTCCGGAGGCTTGCCAGCAATACGGCACCCCCCTTTACGTGTACGACAGCGCGATAATGGCCCGCCAGTATCAAAAACTGACCGAGGCTTTTGCCGCTATTCCGCAGCTCCGCATAAACTACGCCTGCAAAGCGCTGAGCAACCTAAACGTACTGCGGTTCTTTAAAAAAATGGGCAGCGGCCTGGATACGGTTTCCATCCAGGAAGTAGAATTGGGCCTTAAGGCCGGATTTGCACCCGAAGAGATTATTTACACCCCCAATGGGGTCTCCTTTGCGGAAGTACAAAAGGCGGTGGAATACGGCGTACGGGTAAACATTGACAACCTTGGCCTACTGGAGCATTTTGGCAGCCACTACGGACATAGTTATCCCGTCTGCATCCGGATAAACCCGCACATTATGGCCGGCGGCAACGCCAAAATATCGGTAGGCCACATCGACAGTAAATTTGGCATTAGTATTCATCAAACCCGCCATTTGGAGCGTTTGGTGGAGAGTCTAAACCTCCGCGTAGAGGGGGTTCACATGCACACGGGCAGCGATATTTTAGATGTAGATACCTTCCTGAGCGGAGCGGAGCTCCTGCTGGAGGTGGCCCGTAAATTCCCTGACCTACAGTACATCGACTTTGGCAGTGGCTTCAAGGTACCCTACCAGCCGGGTGATATTGCCACGGACGTAGAGGAACTGGGGGCCAAAATGGGGACCTTATTTGCGCATTTTTGCCGGGCGTACGGCCGGACGCTCTCCCTGGAGTTTGAGCCCGGAAAATACCTGGTAAGTGAGGCCGGCTACTTTTGCTGCCAGGTAAATGGCATAAAGCAAACTACCGCTACCGTCTTTGCCCAGGTAGATACCGGGCTGAATCACCTCATCCGGCCCATGCTTTATGACGCCCATCACGACATTTATAACCTCAGCAATCCCAACGGACGGCCCCGGGTGTACAGTGTGGTAGGTTATATCTGCGAAACAGACACTTTTGCCAGCGACCGTCAAATACCCGAAGTACGCGAAGGCGATTTACTGGCCTTTGCCAATGCCGGCGCTTATTGTTACACCATGGCCAATAACTACAATAGCCGCTACCGCCCAGCAGAAGTGCTCCTTCACGAAGGAGAGGCGCATCTTATCCGGCAGCGGGAAAGCATGGAAGACCTGCTGCGCAATCAGATTGACCTGGCATTATGAAGGAAACCGCGCTTTCGATCATAACCGGTCAGGTGGAACATCTCCCCTCCGTAATGCAGCTCATTCACGACCTGGCTCTTTTTGAGCAAGCCCCCCGAGAGGTAGCCAATGACCTGTCCCGCTTAAGAGAGGATTTTGAAGCGCACCAGGCTTTTGCCTTCTTGGTAGCGCTGGATGGCCCGGAAGTGGTAGGGTTTAGTTTGTATTACCCCCGCTATTCCACCTGGAAGGGGCGCTGCTATTACCTGGAGGACCTTTACGTAAAGCCCGCGTACCGGGGAAAAGGACTGGGCAAGCGGTTATTGGAGGCCACTGCTCATGAAGCGCGCCAGGCCGGCGCCCAAAGGTTGGATTGGCAGGTACTCGACTGGAATAAGGAAGCGGTGCGCTTTTACGAAAGGATAGGCGCCACGATCGAGAAGGAGTGGTGGAATTGTAAGTGGTGGCTTAGCTAGTGTCTGTCTATAAAGTCCGATAGCTGCGTTATGCTTGCTTTGAAAACA
>JAVLBR010000130.1:0-6320 GCA_031581125.1 Schleiferiaceae bacterium
GGCACCACCGTATGGCATCCTGAGTCGAAGGGCGTCCTGAGCGGAGTCGAAGGGCGCCCTGAGCGAAGTCGAAGGGCACGCACCACTGGGGCTTCGACTCCGCTCAGGCTTCGACTCCGCTCAGCCCGGTCAACCGTTTGTGCCACCCACTAAGGTTTAAGATCGACACTGCACATGACTCCTTGAGCGGAGTCGAAGGGCCCTGAGCGGAGACGAACAAGCTCCCTGTTCTTCGCTATCTTCGCGCCACTAAAATCGGAGCCTGTCTCTGCTGTCGTTAAGCAGCAAAGAACTGCGCCCGGCTATCCCACCCAAAACCAAAAGACCAAGCCATGAAAGCCTACGTATTCCCCGGCCAGGGGGCCCAATTTCCCGGAATGGGCAAACCCCTCTACGACGAAAACGAAGAAGCTCGCCAAATCTTCGAAAAAGCCAACGAAGAGCTGGGTTTCCGCCTTACCGACGTCATGTTTGAAGGCACGCCGGAAGACCTCAAGCAAACCAAAGTGACTCAGCCCGCCGTATTCCTGCACTCCGTGGCCCTGGCGCTCACCGAGCCCGGTTTTGCCCCCCAGATGGTGGCCGGCCATAGCCTGGGCGAATTTTCCGCCCTGGTAGCCGCCGGCGTGCTCTCCCTGGAAGACGGCCTCCGCCTGGTAAGCCAGCGCGCCCAGGCCATGCAGGAAGCCTGCGAAGCTGAGCCCTCTACCATGGCCGCCGTCATGGGCCTGGACGATGAAACGGTAGAGCGCATCTGCAGCGAAGCCGAGGAAACCGTCGTAGCCGCCAATTACAACTGCCCCGGCCAGCTCGTGATCTCCGGCGATGTGCCCGCCGTAAAGCAAGCCTGTGAAACCCTCAAAGAAGCCGGCGCCAAGCGCGCCATGGTCCTCCCCGTAGGCGGCGCCTTCCACTCCCCCCTCATGGAACCCGCCGAGGAGGTTCTCGCCGATGCCATTCGCGACACCCCCTTCCGCCAGCCTCGCTGCCCGGTGTACCAAAACGCCACCGCCCAGGCGGAAACCAAACCCGCCCGCATTCAGGAAAACCTCATCGCCCAGCTCACCGCGCCCGTATGCTGGACCCAGAGCGTGCAGCGCATGATCGCCGATGGCGCCACCGAATTCATCGAACTAGGCCCCGGCAAAGTGCTCCAGGGCCTCATCAAAAAAATTGACCGCAGCGCCACCGTGAGCGGCAAGCAATAGCATGGAAGCCCTTCGCAGCCATTGGCGCAGCCCCTCCAACATAGCCCTGGTCAAATACTGGGGCAAATACCCGGGCCAAATCCCCGCCAACCCCAGTTTGAGTTTCACCCTCAGCAGCAGCTATACCACTACGCAGCTGGGCCTGGCGGCCAAAAGTGATAGCGCCCCGCCACAAGTGCGCGTTTTTTTAGCGGAAGAAGAGCGCCCCGACTTTGTCCCCAAAATCCAGCAATTTTTGGAACGCCTGGGCACGGAAGCGGCCTTTCTACAAGGCTACGACCTGCGCATCGACACCGAAAACAGCTTTCCCCACAGCAGTGGCATCGCCAGCAGTGCTAGTGGCATGAGCGCCCTGGCGCTCGCCCTGCTCGACCTCCAAGAACAGGTAAGCGGCCAGCCCGTCGAGGATTTTTACCGCACCGCCAGCCACTGGGCCCGCCTGGGCAGCGGCAGCGCCAGCCGTTCCGTGTACGGACCCGCGGCCGTATGGGGGCATCACGCCGATTTTCCCGGCTCCGCCGATGAGTACGCCCTCCCTTTGGCCACCGAAGGCCTCCACGCCGTTTTTCACGACTTCCGGGATTATATCCTGCTGGTAGAAACCGGTGCCAAAGCGGTGAGCAGCAGCGCCGGCCACGATCTCATGAAGGAGCATCCGTATGCCCGTAAACGCTTCTCCCAGGCACACAGCCATTTGGGCCACCTCCAAAAAATCTTGCAAGAAGGCGCGCTGACCGAGTTCGGCGCCCTGGTAGAGCGCGAAGCCCTTACCCTGCACGCCATGATGATGAGCTCAGACCCCTACTTTTTATTGCTGAAGGCCGGCACCGTGGAGATCATCCACCGCCTTTGGAACTGGCGCCGGGAGCGGGATTTGCCCGTATTTTTCACCCTGGATGCCGGGGCTAATGTACACCTGCTCTTCCCCGCTACCTATGAACAAGAGGTAAAACAGTGGGTTGGTTCAGAAATTACTGCATTTTTGCAAGACGGAAAGTACCTGCGCGATCAGGTAGGGCCCGGTCCTCAAAAATTGGAAGCATGAAAGCCAACCCCTTTTACTACGCCAAGATCCTCCTCTTTGGAGAATACGGCATCATCAACGATGCCCAGGGACTCTCCATCCCCTACAATTACTACCAAGGGGCCTTCAAAAAGCAGGCTACGCCCGATGCAGAAGCGCAGCGCTCCCATGATAGCCTGCGCGCTTTCGCACAGCACTTGCGCCAGCTTCAGCAAGACGGCACGTTGCTGGCCAGCCTGGACCTGGACCGGCTGGAACAAGACCTGGCAGAAGGGCTTTACTTTGATTCCAGCATCCCCGAGGGATACGGCGTAGGCAGCAGCGGGGCCCTCTGCGCCGCCATTTATGATCATTACGCCCTCGACAAAATCAAGGCCAGCGAAGCCCCCAGCAGCGACACCATTCAAAGCCTAAAAAAGACCCTGGGGCAAATGGAAGCTTACTTCCACGGCCGCAGCAGTGGCCTCGACCCCCTCATTTGCTACCTGAAGCTTCCCGTCCACATTCAAGGTCAGGATCAGCTCGGCACGGTAGAAATTCCCGCAGCGGGCTCCGGCCGCGGCGCCATCTTTTTGCTCAATAGCGGGCAGCCCGGCGAAACCCAACCCATGGTAAACCTCTTCATGGAGAAGATGAAGCACGAAGGCTTCCGCACCGTGATGAAAGAGCAGTTTAATAAATACAACGACGCCTGCATCCAAGACTTTCTCAAAGGCCGCACTAAGCCCTTGTTTCAAAACCTCAAGAAGCTGAGCCACCTGGTGCTGGAAAACTTTACGCCCATGATCCCGCTTAGCGTGCAGGAGCTCTGGCAAAAAGGCATAGACACCAACACCTTCTACCTCAAGCTCTGCGGCTCCGGCGGTGGGGGCTTTGTATTGGGCTTTGCCCCCGATTTTGAGAAAGCCAAGCCTTACCTGGCCGGACAGGACACCGAAGTGATCTACCGCCTGTAAGCCGTGCCGCTTTCCCGCGCTCAGAAAGTACTCCTTTACAAGCTCTCCGCCCTGCTCTCGCTGGTGCGCTGGTACAATATTTTTTTTCTGGCCCTGGCCCAGTACCTGGCGGTAATCTTCATCCTCAATGAGCCCCAAAACTGGCTCGCCCTCCTGCTCAATCCTGCCCTGCACCTCATCGTATTTGCCTCCTTGTTTTCGGTGGCGGCCGGTTATATTATCAACAACTTCTACGACCTCGAGAAGGACCTGATCAACCGCCCCCGGCAAACGCTCTACGAGAAGCTCCTGCGCCAGAGCACCACGCTGCGGCTTTACTTTCTCTTTGCCACCATAGGCACCCTGCTGGGCGCGTTGGTGAGCTGGCGGGTGGGACTCTTCTTTGCCGGTTTCAATTTTGCCCTCTGGTTTTATTCCCACAAACTCAAGAAAATCACCTTTCTGGGCAATCTCATGGCGGCGCTCCTCTCCATTACGCCCTTCTTTGCCATCTTCCTGTACTACCATCTGGAAGACCTGCTGGTGCTCACCTACGTGAGTTTCGTTTTGCTGGTGATCTTCATCCGCGAGGTGGTCAAAGACCTGGAAGCCCTCAAAGGCGATGTAATCGTCGGTTATCCCACCCTGCCGGTAAGGCTGGGCGTGCGCCGCACCAAAGCTCTGGTGCTCATTTTTACCCTGCTGGGTTTGGCGCCCGCCGCCGCCATCTTTTACGCCACCGAGTACAGCGGCATCAGTTACTACCTTACCCTGGGCCTGGCGGGCCTTTTCCTGAGCACGGGGCTGGTGATCCTGGCCGAAAAGCCCCGCGACTTCCACTACCTCAATTACCTCTACCGCTTGCTGATCGTAGGCGGGATCCTGGGGCTGGTCTTGTTTTCCGTTGGGGATTAATCCATCCTATCTTTGCCCAAAATTCACCCTTTATGGCCACCACGCCCACCGATTACGTAAAAGCCCACCAAGACCGCTTTCTGGAAGAATTGTTTGACCTGCTGCGCCTGCCCAGCATCTCGGCCGACCCAGCCTACCAGGGCGAGGTATTGAAAACCGCCGAAGCGGTACGCCAAAGCCTTGAAAAAGCCGGCGCCACCCACACCGAAGTGGCCGATACCCCGGGCTATCCCATCGTGTACGGCGAAAAGATCATCGATCCCGCCAAACCCACCGTGCTGGTTTACGGCCACTACGATGTACAGCCCCCCGACCCGATGGAGCTCTGGCAAAGCCAGCCCTTTGAACCGGTGATCCGCAAGACCGAGCGGCACCCGGAAGGGGCCATTTTTGCCCGGGGCGCCTGCGATGATAAGGGCCAAATGTACATGCACGTAAAGGCCCTGGAGGTAATGAACGAAACCGGTGGGCTGCCCTGCAATGTCAAGTTCATGATCGAAGGTGAAGAAGAAGTGGGCAGCGCTAACTTGGGTTGGTTTGTGGAGCGCAACCGGGAAAAGCTGGCCTGCGACGTGATCCTGATCTCCGATACCGGGATGATCGACAACGATGTGCCCAGCATTACCACCGGGCTGCGGGGCCTCAGCTACGTAGAAGTGCGGGTGGATGGCCCCAACCGCGACCTCCACAGCGGCCTATACGGCGGCGGCGTGGCCAATCCCAATAACATCCTCGCCGAAATGATCGCTTCCCTGCGCGATGCGGACAACCGCATTACCGTAGAAGGCTTTTACGATAAGGTAAAAGAACTGACCCCGGAAGAACGGGCCGCCATGGCCCAAGCGCCCTTTGACCTGGAAGCCTATAAAAAAGCGCTGAACCTGCCCGAGGTGGCCGGCGAAAAAGGCTACAGCACCCTGGAGCGCACCAGCATCCGCCCCACCCTGGACGTGAATGGCATCTGGGGCGGCTATACTGGCGAGGGCGCCAAAACGGTGATCCCCGCCTATGCCCAGGCCAAGATCTCCATGCGCCTGGTGCCCGACCAAGACCCCGAGGAGATCACCCGGCTATTTACCCAGCACTTCCAGCGCATCGCGCCCGATTCCGTGCGGGTGACGGTAACGCCCCACCACGGCGGCGAGCCTTACGTCTCCCCTATCGACAGCGCCGGCTATAAGGCCGCCAGCCGGGCCATGGAAACCACCTTCGGCAAAACGCCCGTGCCCATGCGCAGCGGCGGCAGCATCCCCATCGTGGCGCTTTTTGAGCGCGAGCTGGGGGTCAAATCCATCTTGATGGGCTTCGGCCTGGATACCGACGCCATTCACTCGCCCAACGAACATTACGGCGTATTCAATTTCCGCAAGGGCATCGAGACCATTCCCTATTTCTACCGGTATTTTAGCGAAGAGTAAGGGAGTTAGTAATATTTACGGGAGATTTAACGTACTGGGAGCGGCACCGCCGCCCCATGTTTTGTTTGTATAGGCGTCCTGCCCACCATACAGGTCGGCCAGCAGCCCAGCCTTCCATCCTGTACCTTTGCCCGTATGCAAATGCGGCGGTCCATCCTGGCCCTGATCCTACTGGGGGTGCTGAGCGCCCCCATCTGGCTCAGCTACGGCCTATTGCGCTGGCAGATCCACCAGTGGCGGCAGGAGGTTAAAACCCAGCTGCTCCAGCAAATGCCCGCCGAAGCGCTCACTTCCTTTCGGTTTTCTCGCGCCCAGGCCGCCGCGCTCGAATGGGAGCATGCCGGGGAATTTGCCTATCAGGGGCAGTTTTACGACGTGGTACGCCGCGACACCCTGGGCGACAGCCTCGAGCTCCTCGTTTGGCCCGACCACGCCGAAAGCCGTCTTCACCAGCGGATAGACCGCCTCCTGAGCCCCCGCCTCCAAAACCACCCGGTCCCCCAGCGCCAGCGCCAGCTCACCCTCCTCTACTGGCAGCTGCCCTGCCTTATCCAGCCGGCCTTAACCCTCCCGGATCGGCCCCTGAGCCCAGCCCAGGCCCCCCATTCTCCCTTCGCCCATTACACGGAACCCTGCCTCAGCCAGGCCTCGCCTCCGCCCCGCGCGTAAGCGCTCCCTTTTTGCCTTTATTTCATTTGGCCGGTGAGGCCAAATGAGCCCTGCCCCCACTGGCCGCCGCTCGTCCCAGAAGAGTACTCCCGCCCGGAATATAGACTCCTTCTGGTGCGGAAGGGGTCTATGGGGTATAAAGGGCTCCTGC
>JAVLBR010000131.1:0-6217 GCA_031581125.1 Schleiferiaceae bacterium
CTATTGAGTAGGTAGCATGGGGCGGCTATTTATTACAGCGCGGGCTATCACATTTGGCCTCCCGGCCAAATGTGCCTGCGCCGGTGAGCAGCTAAAAGTATTAAAATCAGGTATTTCCCTGCGATAAAGTTTTTTCAGGGCGTGCAGCGGAGGGGGCTGGGGAGGAATGGAAGGGCCACGGGCTATCAACAATTCAAAGCCCTAAAGCCTTATCCCCTGCGTATGCTGCAAGGCCCTATTTTTGGTAGTTTTGCAGCCCCATTGGCCATCGATTATTGAGCGCACGCCTGCATGTTTACATTCATTGCCCGATTACTGCTTAGGAACCGGATTCCCATCCTTATTCTGCTGCTGGCGCTCACGGGCTTTATGGCCTACCAAGGACAGTTTATCAAGATAAGCTATCAGTTTTCCCGCCTGCTTCCGGAGGAGGATAGCACGCAGGTAGCCTACGACCGTTTTCGGGAGCGTTTTAATCAGGTGGGCAATACCATTGTGATCGGTACCGACAGCCTGGACGTTTTTGCGCCGCAGGGCTACGCTATTTGGAGCCGCTTGCAGGATAGCCTGGCCGCGGTAGAGGGGGTTTCCTCGGTGCTTTCGCCTTTAAATGTCTTTAACCTCCGGCGCAACGATTCGCTCCAAAAGCTGGCCTATTATCGCCTCAATCCTGGTCCAAAGGGGCAGCATCTGGACTCGGTAGGGGCGGTATTCAATCAGTTGCCTTTTTACCATTCCCTGCTGCGCAGCCCCGACGGGGAAATGCCCCTCATGATGGTGCAGATCGATTCTACGCGGCTTTACAAAAAGGAGCTGCTGAGCATCGTGAAAACGGTACAAGGCCACGTGCAAGCTACGGAAGGCCGCACGGGTAAAGATTTTAAGGTAAGTGGCCTGCCGCACCTGCGGATGGCCAATACCGAAAAAGTGAGCCGGGAGCTTTTCTTGATGATCGGCCTGGCCCTGGCGGTTACCGCGGTGATCTTTCTGCTTTTCCTGCGCAGTGCGGCCGCTACCGCTATTTCGCTGGGGGTGGTTACGCTAGGGGTTATCTGGTCCTTTGGGCTCATCTCCCTCTTTGGTTATCCCATCTCTATGCTTTCGTCGCTGGTGCCCACGCTGGTGATCATTATTGGCGTGCCCAACTGTATTTTCCTGATCAATAAATTCCACATTGAGTACCGCGACCATGGCAACCGCGTGCTGGCCCTGGTGCGGGTGGTGCGGAAAATAGGGGCGGCCACCTTCCTGACCAATGCCACTACGGCCATGGGCTTTGCCTCGCTTATCCTTACCGAGAGCGTGGTGTTGCAGCAGTTTGGCGTCATAGCTTCCCTTAATATTTTGATGGTTTTTGTGATCTCCCTGGTGATGATCCCCATCCTATATAGCTTCAAGAAACCGCCTAAAGCGCGGCATTACGCTCATTTTGACAAGCGTTGGATCGCCGGGTTTATCGATTTCCTTATTCACACCGTGATGTACCACCGCCGGCGGGTATACGCGGGCGCCATAGCCCTGGCAGTGCTGGCGGGCCTGGGCATGACCCAGATCTACACCAGTGGCAGCCTCAGCGAGGAATACCAGGAAGACGACCCCTTGCTGCAAGACCTGCGCTACTTTGAAAAAAAGATGGGTGGGGTGGTGCCCCTGGAAATCGTGATCGACACCCGTCGCAAGGGGGGCGTGTACAGCAGCAGTACCCTGCGCCGGCTCAATGAGCTGCAAGGCGAGCTGAACCGGGAGCCGCTTTACAGCCGGAGCTTATCGGTGGTAGACGGGCTTAAATTTGCCAAGCAGGCCTTTTACCGGGGGGATAGCAGCTTTTACGAATTGCCTACTTCCCAGGAGCGGAGTTTTATTTTTTCCTACCTCCCCGAGCGCCCTGGTGCGGGCGGAACGGGCCTCCTGAGCTCGCTGGTAGACAGCAGCGGCCGGTACGCGCGGGTTACCCTGCAAGTGCATGACCTGGGCCGCCACGAAAGCCACGCCCTGAAGGACAGTCTGCACGCTGATTTGCAAAGTATCTTCCCCTCGGCGCGTTACGATACCACCGTAACCGGCGCCTGGATCGTTTTCCAAAAAGGCACCACCTACCTGATCAAAAATCTACTGCTCAGCCTCACCCTGGCCATCGTGGTAATCTCCTTTATTATGGCCATTCTGTTCCGCTCCTTTGCCATGGTGGGCGTATCCCTGCTGCCCAACCTGCTGCCCTTGCTGCTCACCGCCGGCATTATGGGCTATTTTGGCATTCCCCTTAAGCCTTCCACCATCTTGGTCTTTAGCGTGGCCTTTGGTATTTCGGTAGACGACACCATCCACTTCCTGGCCAAGTATCGCCAGGAACTGCGGCATACGGGCTTTAACATCGGTCAGGCGGTGTTGCGCAGCCTGCGGGAGACGGGGGTAAGCATGTTTTACACTTCCATCGTGCTGTTTGCCGGCTTTTCGGTTTTCACCTCTTCCAGCTTTGGCGGCATCGTAGCGCTGGGTATTTTGGTGAGCATTACCCTGGTGCTGGCCATGTTGGCCAATTTGCTGCTGCTGCCCTCCTTATTACTTAGCTTTGAACGGCATTTGATCAGTAAAAACTTTACCAAGCCTTATCTCACCATCTACGAAGAAGAACAAGCGCCGGACACGGACGCTACCCGGGCCTCAGACCAGGCCATAGCTTCTTCGCAGCGGGAGTAGGCTTCCACCAAAAGCACTTTTTATGAAAGGCATTATTCTGGCCGGCGGATCCGGCACCCGCTTACACCCGCTTACGCTGGCGGTGAGCAAGCAGCTCATGCCGGTGTACGATAAGCCCATGATCTATTACCCGCTGAGTACGCTCATGCAGGCCGGCATCCGGGAGATCATGATCATTTCTACCCCGCATGACATGCCCCTGTTCCAGAAATTGCTGGGCGATGGCAGCCGCATAGGCTGTTCTTTTACCTACACCGTGCAGGAAGAACCCAACGGCCTGGCCCAGGCCTTCGTGCTGGGCGCTGATTTTATTGGCCAGGACAGCGTGGCTCTGGTGCTCGGGGACAACATTTTCTACGGTACCGAAATGGGGGATCTGCTTCGCGATAGCCGCGACCCGCAAGGCGGGATCGTCTTTGCCTACCAGGTAAGCGACCCCAAACGCTACGGCGTGGTAGAATTTAATAAAGACCATAAGGCCATTTCCATCGAAGAAAAACCGGAAAAGCCTAAATCCCGCTACGCCGTACCGGGGCTTTATTTTTATGACCATCAGGTGGTGGACATTGCCCGGAATTTGGCACCTTCCGCCCGGGGCGAGTACGAAATTACCGATGTAAACCGCGAGTACCTCCGCCGGGAGCAGCTCCACGTGGGTATTCTGGACCGGGGCACGGCCTGGCTGGATACCGGTACTTTTCCTTCCCTTATGCAGGCGGGCCAGTTTGTGCAGGTGATTGAGCAGCGCCAGGGGCTGAAAATTGGCTGCATTGAGGAAGTGGCTTATCGGCAGGGATTTATTGACGATGCGCAACTGGAAAAAATAGCCCAACCCCTCCTGAAAAGCGGCTACGGCGGCTACCTCCTGGACTTGATAGAAAATTCTTAATGCCCTCATGAGCACTTCTCTCTTTAAGCGCTACGCCACCAAAGTGGACAATACCCTGGCCCGCCAGGATTTTGATCACGACCCGCCGGAACTGTACCAGCCCATCGACTACGTGCTCAAGCTCGGGGGGAAGCGCCTCCGACCGGCCCTTTGCCTGGCGGCCTGTGAACTCTACGGGGGCGAGCTGGAAGAAGCGATGCTGCCCGCGGTGGGCCTGGAGCTGTTTCACAATTTCTCCCTGGTGCACGACGATATTATGGACCAGGCCGATAAGCGCCGTGGGAAACCGACCGTGCACGCCAAATGGGACCAAAACCGCGCCCTCCTTACCGGCGATGCCCTGCTGGTGCAGGCCTACCAGTACCTCTCTAAGGTAAAAACACCGCTCTTACCCCGGGTAATGAAGGTTTTCAACCAAACCGCCATGGAGCTCTGCGAGGGCCAGCAGCTGGATATCAATTTTGAAACTGGACAGCCCGCCACCGAGCAGGAATACCTGGAGATGATCACCCTTAAAACCGCTGTACTCCTGGGCTGTAGTCTCCGGGTAGGGGCCATAATTGGTGGGGCTACGCCCGGCCAGGCGGAGCATTTGTACCAGTTTGGCCTCGCCGCCGGACAGGCCTTTCAGGTGCAGGACGACTGGCTCGACGCCTTTGGCGACCAGCAAAAAGTGGGCAAGCAAGCCGGCGGCGATATCCGGCAAGACAAACAAACCCTGCTGGTGATCTATGCCCGGCAGCTCGACCCCGACGGCTGGAAAGCCCTGCGGGAGCAGTCCCTTCAGGGGGAAGAAAAAGTGGCGGCCTACACCCGTTTCTTTCACGAAAGCGGGGCGCGGAAGCAGGCTGAGGAGCGCCGCGAAGCGCTGCTGAAGGAAGCCCTGGCAGAACTGGGCGCCGCCCACGGCAGCGACGATGATATTCGGGCGCACCTGGCGGAGTTTGCTACCTGGCTGGCCCGCCGCGACCGGTAGATAGACACTATATGGGCGTCGGGCTGCTACAGAAGATAGCTTGCCAGGCGCTTGAGAAGAGCATCCCCGCTCTCCCCTCCTTAAGAAAAGGAGGGGTTAGGGGTGGTTGTCGTTTGTTATTTTTTGTCTGTCTATAAAGTCGGTCAGCTTCGTTACGCTTGCTTTCTCGCTAAAAGCGAAACTCATATCGCCCTCGGCGAGATGAGTATCTTTGGAGCAAGTGCAAAGATGTTATTGGACGTTATAGACAGATACCACTTGCTGGAGGAATTGCGCCGGCAACTGGCTAAGGACCTGGGCTTATCAGCGCAGGAGGACCTGCTTAAAGCAGAAAACCTCCCCGCGGCGCTGGAAGCACATTTGGCCCAGCGGGCCCAGCAAAACCAGCAAGAACTGGCCCAGCTATGCTACCGCATAGACCTGGCCGAAGCGCAGGTGCGCACGACGAAAAGTTTTGAAGCACTGGCCCGGCTTATTTTAGAGCGGGAAGCGCAGAAGGTGCTCTTGCGGGCGCAGCTGGCGGGGCGGCTATAAATCTAGAAAAAGATGCCGATGTAGGGCATCCAGGCCCGGCCGTAGGGCGATTCCTGATCGTGCAGGAGGTTGTAGCGCAGGCCCAGCAGGTAGCCCCCGTTATCGCCAAAAGGCTGGCGGTAGCCGGCCTGTACCCAGGCTACGGGGGTCCAGAGGTTTTGGACCTGCGTAGTGCCAGCGCTGGTGTACTGGAAAAAGTCGTGGTTGAGGAGCTCCCACTGGGTACCAACAAAGGCCTGCTTGAAAGGGAAATAGTTGGCAAAAAAATTGGGCCCATAGACCTGGCTGGAAAAATTGACGTTCCGGACCGTATTGGTGAAAGGGTCGTATTGACGATTGATTTTGAGATAATTGTAATTAAAACCCAGGCCACCCATCAACTGTGGGGTGAAGTGATAGCCCACCTGGCCTACCACGGTAACGCTGGTAAGATTGCCAAACTGGAGGCCGAGGTTGCCCCCGTATACCAAGTTTTGATGCCAGGCGCGCGCGCTGTCGGCGGGGGCTTTTTGCGCTTTTTCCGGGCTTTTTTGTGGGGCCTCTTGCTCCGTGGTATCGTCCTCATCGGCATTTTTCTTAAAGCGTTCGGGCTGCGCCCAAAGGAGACTCGGGCTCAAAAGCAAGAGGGGGAATAGATAGGGGACAAGGCACTTCATAAGCTTCTGCGTAAGACTCACAAAGTTAAGTTTATTTCGGGCGGTTCATAAACGGGGCGCCGAAAGGGGAGGCATTATCTCATTGGCCGTATGTTTTTGGTTTGCTGGATCCATTGTGTATTGAAAGAGGCGGGGCGCGTAGCAAGCCCCCACCCCTCCCAAGGGGGCTTCACAGCTGCTACCCCATCAAAAAATTTCAATCACGAGCGGCAAGTTTCCAAGAAACTGAATTCCGGCGAGCCAGACGCGGCCTTAATTCCCCCTTGGGGGGATTTAGGGGGCTAAAATACTGATAAAGAGGGAGGTGACGTAGGAGTCTCCCACAGCATATGACTTTTTTTCATATATTTAAATTGTGTTTGTTTATAGAGTCGAGTGTCTGTTCTAGAAAGTTCGAGAGTCTCGCCAAGGGCGAGACGTAGCTTTGAAAATCAAGGAGTCCCGAATGCTTTCGGGATGACTGTT
>JAVLBR010000132.1:0-6210 GCA_031581125.1 Schleiferiaceae bacterium
GGCCGGGATGCGGTCCCCCTTGGGGGGATCTAGGGGGCTATGGCTTAAGGCACAGGGCCTCGCCACGGGCGAGACAGGCACAGGAGGTTGATGGGGTTTACGGAAGTTTGGGACGGCATCCCCAGGTAGTGGGCCGGGCACTCCCATTTGGCGGGCTGAGCTCCCCCGCTTGCTGGGCTGAGCACCCCCGCTTGCTGGGCTGAGCGGAGTCGAAGCCCCTCATTATTAGCAATTTAATTATCCAAATATACCGCAAATTTGATGCGGCCGGGATGCGGTCCCCCTTGGGGGGATCTAGGGGGCTATGGCTTAAGGCACAGAGCACAGGGCACAGGCCCCGCAATGCTGCGGGGGAGGCACAGGAGGCACAGCGTACAGAAGGGCAAGGTTTAAGATTCTAATGGAAACCAGTGCTCCATCAGCGGCCATCTCCTACTTGCTCTGTGGGCTCCGTGCTTTTTCTCGGTGAACTCGGTGCTATAAAGAAAAGGGAGCGCAGCGACCCGCCTACGGCGTCTCTTGTTTTATTTCACAGAGAACCACAGAGAACCACGGAGGACACAGAGGGTACAGGGCCCCGCAATCCTGCGGGGGAGGCACGGAGGACCTCAGCGTTATAGAGAAAGGAACGCTGCGGGCGCCGCGTTATCGCTGCGGGCGCCGCGTTATACAAAATGGAACGCTGCGGGCGCCGCGTTATATAAAAAGGAGCGCAGCGCTCGCTGCGTTATCCAAAAAAGGAGCGCAGCGGAGGCGGCGTTAGGCAGGGAAGCTTACTGCTGGGCCGATTTTTTTATATTTGAAAAGCCCAATCTAAACCCGTGTCTGTCTCCTCGCTACGTACTACCCGCAATGTTTTACAACTGATCGCCCGCCTGCGCCAGCCCCTGGGGGTGGACAAAAAACAAGTGGCGGCCGATTACGAGGTCCATCCCAAAACCATTGACCGATACCTTGACCTGCTGGAAGAAATAGGTTTTGAAGTAGAATGCGGCTCGGCGGGAAGGTTACATTTGGCCGAAGGCCCAAGGCCCTTCCGTACGGAAGACGGGGTGACCTTCTCGCTGGAGGAAGCGGCTATCCTGCGCGATGCGCTGATCAACCACACGGCTGACGACCCCCGGCGGAGGGGCATTCTCGACAAACTCTTTACCATCACCGACATGGAATCGCTGGGCAAAACGATCAGCGAGCAACGCCAAAACCAACACATCCACTTCCTGAAACGGGCCCGCCAAAACGGCTTCCAGGCCTTGCTCAATGGCTATGCCAGCGCGCATAGCGGCACGGAAAGTACCCGCCGGGTGGAGCCCATCCGGTTTTACCACTACTACCGCTACCTGGTGGCTTACGAAGTGGAGAGCGGGATGACCAAGCACTATAAAATGGACCGCGTGCGCTCGGTGACCTTGCTCAACAAGAAAATGCAGTTTCAGGCTCAGCACGCCCACTCCCCTACCGACGTGTTTGGCATGAGCGGCGCCGAGGCCATTCCCCTAGAACTGGGCCTGAGCCTGCGGGCCAAAAACCTGCTGTGCGAGGAATTTCCCGATGCCCAGGCCCATATCGAGGCGCGGGAGGAGGGCTATGCCTTTGTGGGTACGGTGTACGCGCTGGAAGGGGTGGGCCGCTTTGTGGGCGGCCTGCTGAACGAGATAAGCCTGCCCCCGGAGAGTCCCCTGCGCCCCTATTTAGTGTCTGTCTATAAAGTCCGCTAACTTCGTTACGCTTGCCCAAAAAATACTCATTTACCCTAGTAAACTCCGCTTTTTTGGGCTGCGCAAGCCTCGTTAGCGAACATTCTAGAACAGACACTCCACAGTATGGACGGACACTATTTAAAGGAGAAGTGGGCGGCCTTCGGCCAAAAGAGCCCCCGGCCAAAAGATACCCCGGGGTAAATTTTTTACGCTGTCAATCAAAACTTTGGCCTGGCAGCGGAAATTTTTGGGGGCGCTGGACAGTATTTGTCCACCGGGCATTTGACTTTTGACTCGTGACAAGGGAAAGCGCCTTGCTATGGGCCAAAAGCCCGCCAGCTTCAGCTACTGGCGTCCACAAAGCCGCCCGGAAAGTACTATACCGAAGGCTTATCAAGTTATGACCGAGGATAAAAAAGCACCAAACCAGCACGGCATCTAAGAAAACAGGGAGCGGTCAGTGGTTTCCCAAAGGTTTGTTCTTCGTGGTTACCTTTGTCACGGTCAGACCTGTAAGGCTTCAAAATGCCCCCACGTTTCATACCCGAGATCCTAAACCAACACCCCCATGAAAACCATACTCCTGCATTTTCTCATCGCCTTATCGATAAACGCCTGCTCTTCCACCGCGCTGGGGGACAGTACCTGGGAAATTTACGAAGCCAAGCTATCGCCCGCCGAAGCTGCCGACAGCCCCGTCAAACAAAAAGCACTGCAGGCCCTGCTTAACCGGGAAATCAAAGGCACCCAAGTGGTGGTAAATGACAGTCTGCTAAAAATGGGGCAGGAAAAGGTTCGGGTGCGAAAAATAACCGCCGAGCAGATCCTGATCGAGACGGAAGAGGGCCCGAAAGCCATCCGGTATCGCTTATCGGAAGACCAGCAAGTTTGCAAATTCTACTTCGAAAACGGCGGCATGTACGCCGCCCGGCGCCTCTCTTCCGGGCCGGAAAATTAAAGCGTAGGCATACGGCCACCCACCTCTTGCCCCCCACCAAACCCGATCCTCTTTTGCACGCACACCCATTCCCTGAAACGCAAGCAAATGTTGGCCCGCGTCGAAGCCCGGCGAGAAAGCGGCCAGATCATCAAAGCCTTTGTACCCCTCAAAGACCCGAAGCCGGGCGCCTTCCGCTGCTGGTGCCCGCAATACCGCATGCTTACCCACCAGTAACCTCCCCCCCCAAAAAAAACGCCCCGGATATACGGAGCGTTTTGAGGTGTTTAAGAGGAAGTTTAGGCCCTTACTTGGGCAATACCACGCCGTCGATAACGTGCACCACCCCGTTACTAGCCTTCAGGTCGGCCGCCGTTACATAAGCGGAGCGTCCGTTCTCGTCGGTCAGTTTCACCTTGCCGTCTTCCAGCGTTACATTGAGGCTGCCGCCACTTACCGTTTCCACTTCCAGGGCACCATCCGCTTTTTTGACCGCCGCCACTACGGCCTCGGCATCCAGCGCGCCACTTACCACGTGATAAGTAAGAACGGAGGTTAATTTACCCTTGTTTTCCTTCTTCAGCAAGCTTTCTACCGTACCTTCGGGCAGCTTACCAAAAGCAGCGTTGGTGGGGGCAAAGACGGTGAAAGGGCCCTCTCCTTTAAGGGTTTCTACCAGTCCCGCCGCTTTAACGGCAGCTACCAAAGTGGTGTGATCATCCGAACCTACGGCAATGTCTACCACGTCTTTTTCCTGGGCAAAAGCCACGGCTCCTACCAATAAGGCTATTCCTAGCACTAAATTTTTCATAAAACTTATTTTTAGATTAGAACAAGGCAACGTCCTTCAAGAAGCCATTGTTTTTCAAGATTCTTTTTAATTTCTAATCTCAGCGTTTTTGCCGATCCTAGGTCAGCTTGGAGGTATTTGGCCACTATACACACTTTCCAGGGCTGTTTTTATGGGGGCTGCCGCCAAATGTGCTTCTTCCCGACGGCTCGTTTAAGGGCTTCTTTCATAAGTCCGCACCTCGGGTGGCCCGACGGAGCTGAGGAGACGGGACGAAGAGCAGGCAAGGATTTAACCGTAAAACCGTCCTTTCTCCGCCGTTTGACTTAATTTGCTTGCTAGAACGGATGACTTTTATCGGAAAAGCGTCCGGTGAAAATCCCACGCATGGTTGTAGAACCCCTTCGGAACACCCAACGTCCCCGCTACGTGTTCACCTTAGCCGAACCTCCCGGCCAGCTTGAACAAGCCCTGCACCAGGTGCGGCAAGCCGCCGCCGGCCAGGGGCTCCATTGGGAAGTGGTCAAAACGGCCGGCCATCACATGATTCAATATCCCCGCCCGCAGCGCCGCCTGGGCACCCCACACCTGGACATCGCCCTGGAAGCCACCGCAGCCGGTCCTACGGAAGTGCGCCTGCTGGTGGCCCCCGCCCCGGGCATCTGGACCCTTTTTATGTTTGGCTATGCCGTGGCCGCCTTATTGGTAATCGGCGGCCTTATTCTGGGCTACAGCCAGTACCTTCTGGACCAGGCGGCCGCTTGGTTTTACCTGGCGCCCCTGGGGCTTCTGTTGGCCGCGCTGGTGTACGGCCTGGCCCGCTACGGCCGGTGGCGCAACCGCGATCAGACCCAAGCCCTCCTGCAGCTGGCCGAAAAAGCCTTCCATGTAAAGCTACAAAGCCCCGGTGCATAGCGATAACCTCCGGTTTCTGCTCCCCAAAGCCCCTTGAACAAATCTCCTTTCTACGCGCTAACTTTTCCAAACGCCCTGCTCCTATGCCTCCGGAAAATCCGCATCACCTGGCCCACTACCATCCCCTTGTACTGGAAGGCATGGGCGCTTATGACAGCCGCCCACCGGAGACCGTAGCCCGGCAAATCACACACCGCCTTAGAGCGCACTGGCGGACCCATCCCCCCCGCAAGCCACTGCTGCTCCTCACCCAGGGCGATCCGCCGGCGCCCAGGGGCATCGCCGCTATCACACCGCTGGTAGCAGTCCAGCTGGCCATTCCCCGCGCCGTGGTGTGTCTGGACGCAGAACTGGCCCCCTACCATCCCCGCGATGCCGACCGCCAGGGCGTCCAGCAAGAATACCAATACCAGGCCCTGCGGGCTATTTTGGCCCAGCACCAGCCCCAAAAGTTGGCCCAACTGGAAGCGGCCATCGATGCCGAGATCACCAACAAGAATAAGCAACGCGGCACCGAGGGGAAAAGCCCCCTGCCCGCGTACTACCCGCTCTTTGCCCGCCTGCAGGAAGTGGTGAAAGGGGCCAGTCGCCAGCTTAGTGGTGGTCTTACCGTAGCTCATACCAGCACGGCCATCCATCCCTATTCGGTTACCAGCTTCTACCAGCAGGGCCTGGCTAGTGGTTTGTGGGCACCAGAAGAGCTGGTAACTTACCCCGCAAAGCCCTGACCCCCATATCACACCATAGGCTCACGGTTGCTCATCCTCTCTTTTTTTTAGTAGGTTCGCAGAGCTGACGCGGAGAAAGATCGTTCATCTATTAAAGCAGACATCTATGCCTACTTTTGAAAAACAAGCCTTGCAAAAACCCGGTTTCTTCAAGCGCTTACTGGGTATCCCCCTAAAAGAAAATGCTTTCCGGGAGATCAACAATCTCCTGGCCGAAAAGGCCGTGCAAGACATCAGCGCAGGAGAAATCCAGGCCATCCTGGCCCGCTACAAATTGAAAGATCCCGACCCTTCTGCCTTCAAAGTGATCCTGCAGCCCCTCTACAGTGATTACCTAATGGACGCCACCATTGACGCGGCCGAAGAGGCCAACCTGGAGCACCTGCAAAACATCTTTCCCATCAGCGGCGAGCTGCTCAGTGAAACACGGGCGGAAGTTTCCCGCAAGCTCTACCGGGAAGCCTATGAAAACGCCATGAATGATGATAAGATCAGCACCCCCGAAGAAGAAGCCCTGGAAGAACTGGCCAATCAACTGGATATCAGCGCGGAGGAAAAGTATGACATCGAAGTAAAAGCCTCTAAAGCCAAGGTGGAAGGGCGCCTAAAAAGCATCCTGGAAGACGGCATGTACAGCCCAGCGGAGGAAAAAGAACTCACCGAACTGGCCCAAAACATCAATGCCAAGGTCAATTACGACGAAGGCATGCAAAAGAAACTAAAGGCTTACCGCCGTTATTGGCAGTTGCGCGTAGGTCCCCTGCCCACCATCGAAGCTCCCTACAACCTCTACAAACAAGAAACCGCCCATGCGCACGTAGCCGCCACCTGGCACGAGTGGAAAACCACCACTCGCCGCTATAATTACGGCGGCCCCACCGCCCGCATCCGCCTGGCCAAAGGCTTCTACTGGAGTGCAGGCTCCGTAGGGGTGAAGCGGCAGCGAGAAGACGTCTTGCGCCAAATAGACCAGGGAGAGCTTTTGCTTACCAATAAGCGCTTGCTCTTCGTAGGCCAGCGCAATACCAAGCAGGTCCGGCTCAACCGCATCCTCGACTTTGAAATTTTCCAAAACGGCCTCTCCCTCCAAAAAGATGCCGGCAAACACCCCTTCCTGGAAATTCAAGGCCACTGGCGCGA
>JAVLBR010000133.1:0-6209 GCA_031581125.1 Schleiferiaceae bacterium
GATAGATCGCCATTTTCGCCTCGGTATCCGCTGGCGCTTTTTTCAATAAAGGAGTAGGGCTCCCCGGCGGGTATATATCATTTGGCCGCAGGCCAAATGTGGTATAAGCCCCATCATGTTTTGTGGGGTTTTTTGCGCGCTGCTGGAAATAGAATGTTGTTCAAAATGAGGCGATACCCCGGGGAATTGGGGTACATAGAGAGTTCCGTTTTGGGATCTCCTACCCGGTGCTGGTAGTCTTCGGGGTCGTGGCCTCCGTAAAAAGTCCAGGTTCCTTTGCCCAGCTCTCCGTGGATGTAGCGGGCTTCGCCCGCACTTTTGAGGGCGCCCATGACCAGCACGTCTGGCTTGAGCAGGGAGCTGCGGAAGGCGGTGGTCTGGCCCATAAACCCCTTGATAACCCGGGTGTGGTTTTGGCACAGCATGGAGGGCACCAGGTCCCACTTAGCCGAAAATTCGAACAGGGTGAAAAAGTCGTTTTCCGCCTTAACCTTGCGGCTGCGGGTTACGTCTATATTGCTAAATTCGTAAGTGTTGGGGTCTTTCACCAGGCGAAAATCCTCGAAGGCCAGGCAACGGTCGTAAGCGAGCTTGGCCTGGTAATTGGGCGCCGCTGGATCGCCGTCAAACATGGGCGCGCAGATATCCACTCCCGCGGCCGAAAGGGCAATGTCGTAACTATCCGTGGCGGAACACATGGCAAAGAGAAACCCTCCGCCTACGGTGTATTCCTTGATCTTTTGGGCCACGTCGCGTTTCAGGGCACTTACTTTCTGGTAGCCCAGGGCCTGGGCGTCTTTTTCGGCGTCCTTCTTTTGCTTGATGTACCAGGGGGCGTTGCGAAAGCTGGCGTAAAACTTCCCGTACTGGCCGGTAAAGTCTTCGTGGTGCAAGTGTAGCCAGTCATAGCGGGGCAGGAGATCGTTCAGCACTTCTTTATCGTACACGATGTCGTAAGGAATTTCGGCGTAGGTGAGCACCATGGTTACCGCATCGTCCCAGGGCAGCTTATCTTTAGGGGAGTAAACGGCTATTTTGGGGGCTTTATCTAGCTTTACGATGCTTTGATTGACGGCGGGGCTATTGATCTCATCGCGAATTTGCGCGGCCCTTTGGTCCGATATAGCCTCATAACTTATGTTTCTTACCTGGCATTCCAGTTTGAGCTCTTCCGCGTAGGGCAGCAGAAAGCTTCCGCCGCGGTAATTGAGTAGCCACTCTACCGAGGTGTTTTGTTCCAGCGCCTGAAAGGCTATACCGTAGGCTTTGAGGTGCTGGGCCTGGCTTTCTTCATCCATGGGGATCAGCAGTTGGATCCCCATGCTCAGGTGGCTGTAAAGGACCAGGGCCAATAGCCCTACGGCCTTTTTAAAAGGGGACGGGATCGTCGCCCGGTTTGCCCGGGCCGGGTAAGTAATCATCATTGATAGCATCGTCTTCATCGTTCATTTTGGACTGAAACTGCAGGGCCTCTCCGCCGCCAGGTTCTTGCTCAAGGTCGGAAAAACGGGCGAGCTTACCATAGAAGTTGAGGCGCACATCGGCGGTACCGCCGTTCCGGTGTTTGGCGATGATGAGCTCTCCTTGATTATCGGTAGGCGTTCCATCCGGCCATTCCTCAATTTGGTAGTACTGGGGGCGGTAAATAAAGCTTACGATGTCGGCATCTTGTTCGATGGCTCCGGACTCCCGCAGATCGGATAAGATGGGCCTTTTATCGCCTCCTCTGGTTTCTACCGCCCGGCTCAGCTGAGCCAGGGCCAGCACCGGCACGTTCATTTCCTTGGCAATGCTCTTCAGCGAACGGGAGATGGTGCTTATTTCTTGTTCGCGGTTGCCGGTTTGTTTTGCTTGCGTGCCAGCGGTCATGAGCTGAAGGTAGTCTACGATGATCACCTTTACCCCCTTCTGGGCTACCAGACGCCGGCATTTGGCCCGCAGATCAAAGACGCTCAGGGCGGGCGTATCATCAATGTAAAGCGGCGCATCCTCCAGTTTGCGCACTTTGGACAAGAGCTGCTGCCATTCATTGGGCTCCAGGTTGCCCTTCCGAAGCTTGTCAGACTCTATGTCTGTTTCGCCCGAAATAAGCCGGGTAATGAGCTGCACCGAGCTCATCTCCAGGGAGAAAAGGGCTACCGGGATTTTATGGTCTACCGACATGTTGCGGGCCATGGAAAGGACCATGGCCGTTTTTCCCATGGCGGGCCGGGCGGCTATAACCACCAGGTCAGAAGGCTGCCAGCCGCCGGTCACCTGGTCTACGCTCATCAGGCCGCTGGGCACGCCGCTCAGTCCTTCCTTTTTGCTGACTTCTTCTATGCGGCGAATGGCCTCCGCAATGAGGTTGTCCGCGCTCTCGTAGTTTTTGGTCACGTTTTTATGCGCTACCTCAAAAAGGGACTGTTCGGACTCGTCCAGCAGCTCAAATACGTCGCTGGTTTCGTCAAAGGCCTTATTGATGATATCGCTGGCCAAATGGATCATTTCCCGCTGCAGGTATTTCTGCATGATGATCCGTGCGTGGTATTCGCTGTGGGCGGAGGAGGATACCTTCTGGCTGAGCTGCACCAGGTAATAATCCCCGCCTACGGCCTGGAGCTGGCCTTCTTTGCGCAAGGCGCTGCCCACGGTAAGAATGTCTACGGGCTCACTATTGCTGAAGAGCTCCTTGATGATGCCGTAGATGATCTTGTGGGCTTCTTTGTAAAAGCTTTCTGCGTTGAGAATGTCGATTACTTCCCCTATGGCGGCATTGTCTATCAGCATGGCCCCCAGAACCGCTTCTTCCATATCTAAGGCCTGCGGAGGTACCCGGCCCTTGTCCAGGGCTATCACCTCGCCTTTTTGCTTGCTTAGCTGGTTATCAGGTTTCTGGGTGGGGGATTGGGCCATTGATTAGATCGTTTTGCGGTGGATTGGGGAAGTCGTCAAAGGTATTAACTTTGAGAAGTGATGAAGAGAAGTAGCCTTTTAAGATATGCACCAATAGGCCTTATTTTGTTATTAACCGGGTCTTGCGGGTTTCCCAAGAATAAGCCTGAACCCATTGAAGGCTTCTTTGCGCGCAAACAGGCTTTGGAACAAAAGACTTTCACCTACCAGGACACCCTTCGGGTGGTGTTTCACCACGAGCCAGAGGCCTCCGTTCAGCTCTACGCAAAAACGAACGGTGACTTGAGCCGCCCGCTTTATGGAACCTTGTTGGCCCGCTCTGAAGACCGCAGCGTTTTCCAACTGGTCTTGGACGATCCAGAGTGGGACTCCGGCGAATGCGCGGTCAGAGCCGTGATGTCCAAGGGGGCACAGCGGGAAAAAAAATCCCTACTCTTAAATTATATCGGTCTCGAGCGGCGCCTGGAAGCTTTTTTGGTCTTAAGCCGGCAAAAACTGCACCGCCTGGTGCCGGGCGATAGCGCCTTAAGCGAGCCGGTTCCTCTGGTAAACCGTCTAGCGGTGTCCAGCTCCCGGGGATGGCTGCAGCTCTGGGACTCTACCAGCACCGTGCGCCTTTACGATGCAGATAATTTGCAGTTTTTGGCCCGTGGCAACTGGAATGGTCCGGGGCGCCGCCTGGGAATGTCCCGCCCCGTCAGGGGGCGCATCACCACCCTGGGGCTGCCTGGGTCCTTTCTACAATGGGATAGTGGGCCTCGTCAGGTAAACCGGCATAATGCCGGTGATTCTGCTCAGGTGTATTCCTTCAGCGGCGGTACCGATTTCCTATGCTTCCTTACCCGGATGAATCCTGGTGGCTCGAGCCGGCTTCATGCCATGCATAGTAATCTTACCGGGGTATTTACGCAACGCTTGCTGGGTACCGGCCGGTACCATCTTGCCGAGATGGAGGGCATAGGGCCGGGGCTTCTTGAGCAAGCCAATGGCCAAACCATGCTCTATCATTATCAACCTTTGCAACAGCTGCTGGTAGCCGGCCGTTCGGGAAACCTGCCGCCGGTAGATCGGGTCAAAAGGGCTCAGGGAGGGATGCTTTGCGCGGCGGGAAAAGCGCTTTATTTCTATTCCTATCAAAAGGGGCCCCGTTTGCTTGCCAATGGGGTGATAGACTTTGCCTTTAATCCGGAAGATCAGCGGGTGTACTTCCTGCAGCAAAACGGAATCTATTCCCTGCCCCTGGCGGGGGGAACGCCCCGGCAGGAAATGCCTTTTTCTGGTCAGGGGCGGGCGCTGGCGCTTTTATTCAATAAAGGCTAAGCCGTTCTCTTGCGGCTGCTTACCTTTATCTGCGCATTTGCTAACCCACAAAATACGCCGCTAATGGCCACTACTCTTTCTTTTTTTCGCCCGCTTTGGCAGCGGGGATGGCTCACATTTGGCCTGGGGGCCATCCTATCCAGCGCCACCCTGGCTCAGTCGCTGAATAGCCAGGATACCGTGCTAAGCTGGGGCGGTGTAGACGAGACCCAGTCGGTGGCGGAAACGCTCTGGGTGCGCAATACGCGTCCCGTACCGGTGCAAGTAAGCGGGGTAGACCTCTTTACGCGCTACGGGCAGCGCCCTTTTACGGTGGCCGATAGCCAATTTACCATAGCGGCGCAGGATTCTTTCCCGCTGGTGGTGCAGTTTGCCCCGCAGCACAATGTGCAGCATAAGCTTATGTTGCTGCTGCGCACTGATGCCGGCCTCGGGCACTGGCCGGTGGGGCTCAGAGGGCAGGGGGTGTACTCCCGCAATTATTACAGCACCACCCGAAATAAGGAAGAACAAGCTTTAGTGACTGCCCTGAAAACCCGCCTGGCCCAGAACTACAGCCAGCTAAGCTACCGGGTGGCCCGGGATAATATGTACGGCTCCCTGGACAATAGTGGCGGACAGGTGGAGTGTGTATACACGGGCCGCACCGCCAATTTCAGCACCAGAGCCGGGGCCAATAGCAATAGCTTTAATTGTGAGCACACTTTTCCCCAGGGCAAGTTCAACCAAAGCCTACCTATGCGGAGTGATATCCACCACCTTTTCCCCACCGATGTATCGGCCAACAGCCGCCGGGCCAACGATCCCTTTGGCGTGGTGAGCAATGCCAACTGGAGCCAGGGGGGCTCTAAATCAGGGAATGGCAAATTTGAGCCCCGCAACGCGCAAAAAGGGGCTACCGCCCGGGCTATGATGTATTTTGTGCTGCGCTATCAGGATTATGGCAATCACTTTCAGGGGCAGCAGGCCATCCTCCGGCAATGGCACCGCCAATACCCGCCCCAAACCGCGGAAAAGCAGCGCAACAATGGCATCTATGCCTTGCAAAACAACCGCAATCCCTTCGTGGACTATCCGCAGTTGAGTGCCCGCATCACCGACTTGCTAGGCAATGATCCCATACCCCAGAATATGGAGGTGTACGTGAGCGATGATACCATAGCCCTGGGAACGGGCACCGGGCAGTACAACTACGGATTTGTGCTCTACAACAGCGGGGATGTTCGGGTTAACCTTAATGCTTTTACACTTCCGGCAGGTCTAAACTTTGCGCAGGGCAACCCGGGCACGGTGTCATTAGATCCCGGAGAGCACTTTCGCCTGCCGATCCGCTATGATGCCAGTGTGGCCTACCAGGGCCAGCTAAGTTTTCGTCAAAGTTCTACTATCGGCTTTGGTTCGCGCAATATTCCCATCCGCAGTAGCGTATCGCTAGGCCAAACGGAGCCGGGGAAAGCAAAGAACTGGAGCCTGTATCCCAACCCCGCTCAGGACCGGGTCCAGCTGCAACCGGCGGGTGCGCTTCAGCACTGGCAAATCACCGACCTCCAGGGCCGCGTGGTGCTGCGGGGCCAGGAAGCCAAAATAGAGGTGGCGCAGTTGAGCGCCGGGGCCTATCTTTTCCGGGCGCAGGATAAGGATGGCCACTGGCAAAACCGCCGATTGGTTATCGAACGCTAAGCCAAGGGCTTCCTTTAAGGACAGAAGTTTTTTTGATATGCCCCTCCTGGAGCGGCGCAGCCGCACCATATCCTGTTGGGATAACAAGGGTACGCAGCACTCGATGAGGTTGAATTGTTGAACTGGGTAACTGTCGAATTGGTGAGGGGCGTGTGGCAGGTGAGGCAAGGGAGGAGTAGACTATAGACATTCGATCGCTGCGCTTTTGGATTTTAAACGAGAAGGTTTGGTTTACAGAAGTTTGTGGCGCTTTACTCTTACTCATCTTTAACGGTAAAGGCCCCCAAACCCCCCAAGGGGGCTTAACACCTGCT
>JAVLBR010000134.1:0-6062 GCA_031581125.1 Schleiferiaceae bacterium
GACCTACAAGCACTTAAAGTAGTCAAAAGGCTCCTTACAATCCTGGCACTGATAAAGGGATTTACAGGCTGTGGAGCCAAATTGGCTTACCATCTTGGTATTACGGCTGCCGCAGTGAGGACAGGTGACTTTCTTTTCGGTACCGAAGAGGGATTTTTTGTCGGCAGAAGAACCTTCCGGGGGGGCGATACCGTATTCCTTCAGCTTGCGCCGGCCTTCCGCGCTCATCCAGTCCGTGGTCCAGGGAGGGGAGAGAATGGTTTCTACCTGCACTTTTTCCACGCCTTCTTCCTCGAGCTTTTGGCGGATGTTTTGCTCGATTTCGTTCATGGCCGGACAGCCGGAATAAGTGGGGGTGATTTTCACCGTCACCGTGCCATCTTCCGCCACCCGCACCTCGCGGGCTATGCCCAGGTCTTGCACGGTAAGCACCGGAATTTCCGGATCTTTCACCTCTGCTAGCCAATCCCAAATTTGTGCTTCTGTGATTACCATCCTAAATTCTTAACGTGGGGCGATGGTCCAGGGTTTAGCCCTTTACCTGCCCTTACCACTGCGCATCCGGGTACATGCGGGGCAGGTGCTGCATCTCCGCCAGCACGTAGCCCAGGTATTCGGTATGCTCGCCCTGCTTGCCGCCGGACTGCATCCAGTCGTCCTCCGGCTTCCGCAGGGTGGCCAGGTCGAGGATTTCGGCCACTTTCTCATCCCAGCGGGGCTTAAGCGCGGCCACGTCCACCCCTATGCCCTGCTCCGCCATGCGGCGTTCCAGCTCGTCCATGGTAAACATCTCGCCCGTCCACTCCCAGAGCTCGTCCAGCGATTTTTGCGCCTTTTGGTGGCTCTCTTCCGTGCCATCTCCCAGGCGGATCACCCATTCGGCGCTCCATTGCGCGTGGTAAGTCACTTCTTTAATCGCTTTCTGGGCAATGGACTGCAGCCTTTCATCGGCAGATTTTAGGAGCTCCGTATAAAAAAAGTAATTGAAGGTATCAAAGAGGAACTGCCGCACCACCGTATCGCCCCAGTGGCCATTTTCCAGTTCGAGTAGTAAAAGGTTATGATAATCAAACACATCCCGAAAAAAAGCCATGCCATCTTCCGTGACATCTCCGCCTTTTAGCTCCGCGGCATATTGCATCAGCATGCGCGCCTGCCCCAGTTGATCCAGCGCTATGTTTGATAGGGCGATGTCTTGTTCCAACACGGGCCCATAACCGCACCACGCACTCAATCGCTGCCCCAAGATCAGGGCATTATCCCCCAGGCGCAGCACGTATTTCAGTTTATCGTTTTCCACTTGAGAAGGGTTTTAGGGCGGCCTGCCGGCCAAAAGTGATTCCGGACGCCGGTTTACATGTGGCCCACTTCGTCGGGTATCTCGTAAAAAGTAGGATGGCGGTACACCTTGTCATCAGCCGGGGCAAATAAGGGTTCATTTTCATCCGGACTGCTGGCCGTTATAGCTTCCGAGGGCACCACCCAGAGGCTTACCCCTTCGCTGCGACGGGTATACACATCGCGCGCATTTTTCAGGGCCATTTCCGCATCCGGGGCGTGCAAGCTGCCCACGTGTTTATGGGCCAAGCCATTCCGGGAACGGATAAATACCTCCCAAATTTTCCAGTTGTCCTTGTCTTTCATAAAAATGTGATTCTTATAGCTTGGCTACCAAGGCATGATCTGCACCTCGCCCTAAGCCGCGCTGGTTTCTCTTTTCTCCCGGCGGGCCATCTTTTCGGCGTGGGCATTGGCTGCTTCGCGCACCCATTCGCCCTCTTTATGGGCTTTTTGACGGGCTTCCAGGCGTTGCTTATTACACTTCCCATTGCCTTTCAGCACATTGAAGAACTCATCCCAGTCGATGGGACCAAAATCGTAATGCCCCGTTTCCTCATTCCAGCGCAGCTCATCATCGGGGATACGCAGGCCAAGATATTCGGCTTGGGGTACCGTTTTATCGATGAATTCCTGCCGGAGCTGATCGTTGCTCTTACGCTTGATCTTCCAGCGCATGCTCTGCGCCGAGTTGGGGCTGTTGTCATCCGTGGGGCCAAACATCATCAGCGCGGGCCACCACCAGCGATTGAGGGCATCCTGCGCCATTCTTTTCTGGGCCGGCGTCCCTTTAGATAAGGTCATCATGATCTCGTAGCCCTGGCGTTGATGGAAGCTCTCTTCTTTACAAATCCGCACCATGGCACGGCTGTAAGGGCCGTAAGAAGTCCGGCAGAGCATCACTTGGTTGGCAATGGCAGCGCCATCTACCAGCCAGCCTATGGCGCCGATATCGGCCCAGGTGGGCGTGGGGTAATTAAAGATAGAAGAATACTTGGCTTTGCCGGTCAGGAGGTCTTCCACCATATCCATCCGATCGGCGCCCAGGGTTTCGGCCGAAGAATATAAATACAAGCCGTGGCCCGCCTCGTCTTGGACTTTGGCCAGAAGGGCTGTTTTCCGGCGTAGAGAGGGCGCACGGGTAATCCAGTTGGCTTCGGGCAACATGCCCACCACCTCGGAATGCGCGTGCTGGCTTATTTGCCGCACCAACGTCTTACGATACTTTTCGGGCATCCAATCTTTGGGCTCCACCTTGTTCTCAGCGTCTACGTACTGCTGAAAACGCTCTTGCATATCCATCTCTTTCGTCATAGCCAAAGTATTTTTAGGTCTGCTACAAAGATAATCAACAGAGATAGAACTATCGGGAAGGGCCATTGTTCCCGACAGCACCAGACGCTACATTTGTGCCTTCTTTCAAAAAATAGACCCTTCATGTTAAAGTTCTTTAAAAATAAATCTCGCTCCGAGAAGGCGCTTTTGGCCCAGGAAAAAAGCACGGCCCGCCCTAAAATGCACGAACTCAAGGTCAGTGACATCACCCGGGAAACCGATGAGGCCGTTTCGGTGGCCTTTGCAGTACCCGAAGAATTGCAAGAAGCCTACCGCTTTGTGCCTGGCCAATATCTGACCCTGGAAGCGGAAATAGACGGCGAAAAGGTGCGTCGCTCGTATTCCCTTTGCAGCAGCCCTCTGGACGGGGAATTGCGCGTAGCGATTAAAGAAGTAGAAGGCGGGCGCTTCAGTACCTATGCCAACGAAAAGCTCACCGTGGGCAGCACCATGCGGGTGATGACCCCGGAGGGCAACTTTCTGGCCCACCCAGATGCCCAGCAAAAACATCACTACGTGGCCTTCGCGGCGGGTTCCGGCATTACGCCGGTGTACAGCATCCTTAAATCGGTACTGGAGGTAGAACCTCAGAGCACCTTTACCCTATTTTATGGCAACCGGACCAGCAATTCCGTCATTTTCAAGGAAAAGATCGAAGGTCTTAAAAACCGCTACATGAACCGGCTCGAGGTACATCACGTGCTCAGCCGGGAGGATCAGGGTAGCGATTTGCTCAAGGGCCGGATGGATGAAGAAAAGTGCCGGAAGTTTTCGGAATGCTTTTTTGAGCCCGGTGCGGTAGACGGCTACTACCTCTGTGGCCCCGAGCCCATGATCAATGCGGTAAGCAATACCCTGCAAACCATGGGCATAGCCAAAGACAAAATTCATTATGAGCTCTTTACCTCTCCCGCCCAACAGATCGCGGGGAAGACCAAAGCGGAAGCCCCTGACCAGAAAAGTGGAAAAGACCTCAAAAGCCAAGTAACGGTAGTCCTGGACGGCGAAGAAACCCACCTGGAGTTGGCCCCCGATGATGTTTCTATCCTCGACGCCGCCCTGGACGCCGGAGCCGATGTTCCCTATGCCTGCAAAGGGGCGGTATGCTGCACCTGCCGGGCCAAGGTACTCGACGGCTCCGTGGAGATGGAAATGAATTACGCCCTGGAAGATGACGAAGTAGAAGAGGGCTACGTCCTGAGCTGCCAAAGCCACCCCACGAGCGAAAAGGTGGTGATAAGCTACGACGAATAGGCCGCCTACACCCTACACCATGGCTGCCAGGCGCATGTCGACGTGCATCACGCCCACATCCGGATAAGGAGCGGGGGAAATGGTGCGAAAACCGGCAAGGGCATAAAAACCTTCCAGGTATTGCTGCGCCTGTATTTTTACAGCTTGCCCCGGGTAGAGCGTGTGCAGCCGTTCCAAACAAACCTTGAGGGAGCGAAGCCCCCAGCCCTGCCCGCGATAGGCCGGGGCCACGGCCAGCCGTCCCAGGGAAGGTTCCGGATAAGCCGTATGAGGGCCCATAATGCGGGCACAAGCGATCAAATTTTGCCCGTCAAGGGCCAAAAGATGCTCCGCCTCCCGGTCCCACTCATCCAGCTCGGGATAGGCACAACCTTGCTCCACCACAAATACATCGGTGCGCAAGCGCAAATAGTCAAAAAGCACCGGGGCCGAAAATTGCTCTAAACGGTAAAAGGTCATCAAAAAGAGAAGCTACTTAGTGTCTGTCTATAAAGTCCGATAGCTGCGTTATGCTTGCTTTGAAAACAGTCATTTACTAAGGTAAACTCCTTGATTTTCAAAGCTACGTCTCGCCACTGGCGAGACTCTCGAACTTTCTAGAACAGACACTCGACAGTATGGACAGACACTACTGAACGGAGTGGTTAAAAGTAGCAAAACCCCGCCAGATAAGATCACTGACGGGGTTTTTTCTTTAAGGCCGCCGCGGAGCGCCGCTAGAAAGTAAACGTCAGGCCCAGGCTGGCCAGGTTATAAGCGGGGCCGCGACTTTCCCGAAAAAAGGGATTCAAATCATACTGAGCTCTTAGCTTGAAGTTTCCGTAGCCCATCTCAGCCATTAAGCCGTAGCGAAACTGAGAAGTGTAAAAATCGTCGCGCACCTCTTCTTCCACCCGCTCAAAGGTGGGGGTCGCGTATTCTAACTCTCTTTTGCCGCGCATGCGGATGCCCGCATAGCCGCCCAGTCCCAGCGTGAAGGCTTCATCCCGCTCGCCCACTTCGCTGAAGTCTAGCTGAAACATCACCGGCACATTGAAGTAAGCGATGCTAAATTTATTGGTCTCATAGCTCTGTCCCGTATCCACCGGGCCAAAGAAAGCGGCCGTATCGCCCCGCCGCAGCACATCGGAACCGATGGGATGAAAGGTGTTCCAGCTAAAGTCGATTCCGTATTTTAGGTACAGCTTACTGTAGGGGTTGCCCAGGCGGGTTTTACCGCCGGTACCCAGGTGGAAATAAGAGCTTTTCCAGAAGTTGGTCTCTCCGGGGATGTCCTGCACCAGGAACTGCCCATCCTCCAGGTTTTGGTTGAAGCCAAAGCCAATATCCAGGTAACTCTCCGTGCGTTCGAGCTTTTTAGATTTAGAATCGCTTCCCAGGCCCCGTTTTTCCAGGAAAGAAAGCGCATCCCCAGCGGAATCTTCCAGCGACTCGGCCGAATCCGCTTCGGCTTCCGCCTCCTTTTCTACCTCTTCGGCTTTTCTTTCCATCACCTCTTTAAGCGAATCCATGCGGCGGGCCAGGCGTTTCATTTCCCGGCGCTCGGCCTCTTGCTTATCTTCCGCTTCGTCCGTGGGTTCTCCCAGGCGAAATATCTCTACCTTCTCCCCTCCTTCCTGGTAGCGATAGATCACCACACCGGTATTACTCACCACTACCTGGGTTTTGTCTTCTTCCAGCGCACCACCTACGGCCGCTGGTATCCCCACGGGGGGCACATCAGTAGCGCGATCGGGGCCTTTTTCCACCTCTTTTTGCCAGCGTTCGCCCAGTAGCACATGCTGCTCCAGCCACTTATTTACCGGTTCTTGCTGGGTGCCGTGGGTTTCCAGCAGTTCCTCCAGCACCTTTTGGGCGGTTTGGTTACGGGCAGTAAGTCCTTCCATAGCCTCTTGGGAGGCCTCGGCACTTAGCGCACCCGCATCTTCCAGGGCTTCAATGCCTTCGCTCATCGCATAATGATGCGATTGTAAACGCGAAAGGGCATCAGTAGCAAAGCTAGCCAGCTCCAACGCTTCTTGCCGTTCCAATCCGCGGATCTTTTCCGAGTTGATCTGCAGAGAAGCGCCGCTCACCTGTACCTCTATGCCTTCATCGGCCTGGGCTTGAAGGGCGGGGACGGTAGCCACCAGGCA
>JAVLBR010000135.1:0-5974 GCA_031581125.1 Schleiferiaceae bacterium
TCCCGGCTGCTTACCGGGAAAAGATCAACTGCAACTGCTCCTGCAGCCGCCCCAGGTAGGGGAAAAGGTGCTGCATGCGGCTGCCGTACCAGCTAAACAACTGCGCATCCACCACCCGGCTGTGACGGGCCGCGGCCGAAAGCTGGTGCAGATCAGCGCTGGTGAAAGCATAGGGCTCGCTGCTCAGGAGCAGCACGTCGAGGCTCATGCTTTGCAGGGCCGGTAGATCGGTCTGGGGGTAACGGCCTCCTTCCCCGGGGGCCGCATTGCTCCAGCCGGCTTCCTGCATCACCTGGCCGATGAAGGTATCCGGGCCGGCCATCATCAAAGGGTTTTTCCAAATGAGAAAGGCGGCGCGGAGGCCCGACAACGGCTGGATGTTTTCCCTTTGGCCGGCTATGGTTTGATATAGCTTTTCCGCTTGTTCACGGCGGCCGGTAAGCCCGCCCAGGGCGGCGATCATCTCCAGGGCGTGGTCTACGCTGCGCACATCGCTGAGCCATACCGGCGTTTCGGTCGCCAGGGCCTCTATTTGCTCCTTAATGTTTTCCTCCTTATTGCCAATGATCAAATCCGGCTCCAGAGCACGGATCTTTTCGAGCTGCAGGTCTTTGGTCCCGCCTATTACGGTCTTCTCGCCCAGCCAGTGAGGCGGCTGTTCGCAATAGGCGGTGAGGCCCACCACCTCCGCTTCGAGGCCCAGGTCGTAGAGCAGTTCCGTTTGGGAAGGCACGGTAGAAACGATGCGCCGGGGCGGACCGGAAAGTTCCAGGCGGCGGCCCGTTTGATCTTCCCAGGCCGCCATTAGCTCAGGGCGGCTATCACGTCGTGCCGGGTGATGATGTGGTAGCCTTTCTCGCCCAGATTTACCAGCACGGCGTTGTTTTCCCGGCTTATGTTGGCCGCTATGTCTTTCAGCTTATCACTGGGCTGCACCACGGGAAAGGGCGGATTCATGATCTCCCCCACAAAAGTTTCCGCCAGCTTGGGGTTTTCCACCAGCTTTTGATAGAGCTGGCTATCGTCCAGGGAGCCCACCATTTTATCCCCATCCATGACGGGGATTTGGGAAATGTTGTGCTGCTGCATTTTTTGGATTACCTGCCCGATCACTTCGTCGGCCTTAGCGCTTACCAGGGGCAGGTGTTCGTGGGCTTTTACCAGGTCGCCCGCGGTGCTTTCGCCGGTGGTGAGGAAGCCGCGGTCGCGCATCCAGTCATCGTTAAATATTTTGCCCACGTAGCGGCTGCCGTGGTCGTGGAAGAGCACCACCACCACATCGTCGGCCGTGAGTTCATCCTTCAGCTGGAGCAGGCCTTGCAGGGCCGAGCCACAGCTCCAGCCCTGGAAAAGCCCCTCTTGACGGGCCAGTTCACGGGTAGTAAGGGCGCCATCTTTGTCGGTCACTTTCTCAAAGCGGTCTATCACACTAAAATCCACATTCTTGGGCAGGATATCCTCGCCTATGCCTTCGGTCAGGTAGCTGTAAATTTCGTTTTCGTCCACCTCACCCGTTTCGTGATACTTTTTAAAGAGGGAGCCGTAAGCATCTATGCCCCATACTTTTACATTGGGGTTTTGCTCCTTCAGGTAGCGGCCCACGCCCGAGATGGTACCGCCGGTGCCCACGCCTACCACGAAGTGGGTCACCCGGCCGTCGGTTTGCTCCCATATTTCGGGTCCGGTGCTTTCGTAGTGGGCCTCGGTATTGCCGGGATTGTCGTACTGATAGGGGTAGTAAGAGTTGGGAATTTCTTTGCTCAGGCGCTCCGCCACCGAGTAGTAAGACTCTGGATGTTCGGGCGGAACATTGGTGGGGCATACGTAGAGCTCGGCCCCCATCGCGCGGAGGATGTCCATTTTCTCCTTGCTCTGCTTATCGCTCAGGGTGCATATCAGGCGGTAGCCCTTGGTAATGGCGGCCAGGGCCAGGCCCAGACCGGTATTGCCACTGGTACATTCTATCACCGTACCGCCGGGTTTGAGTTCGCCCGCTTTTTCGGCATTTTCGATCATTTTCAGCGCCATGCGGTCTTTTACGGAGTGGCCGGGGTTAAAGTATTCCACCTTGGCCAGCACCTCGCAGGGCAGGTCCTTCGTGATTTTGTTGAGCCGGATCATGGGCGTATGACCGATGGTTTCCGTTATGTTGTCGTAGATCTTTTTGATGGGACGCATAAGCGTGTTTTTCGGGTTAGTGATGAAAGGTTTTTTAGGCCTGCGGCCAAATGTGCGGCAGGCGCCGGATAGCGGGTTCATTTAGCTGAAACCGCCCGGCCGCGAGCCGCTCTTTCGAGGGCGGCGCTGTTGGCGCGGGCAAAGTTACTCAAAACGCAAGGCTTTTACCGGCCGGATACGGGCTACCAGAAAGCTGGGGAGGAGGAGGCAAAGCAGGCAAATGAGCAGGGTACCTACGTTGAGGGCCAGGATATGCCAGGGGTTCAGGGCAATGCTGACTTCGCTGACGTAGTAGGTGCGCGGGTCAAGCTTAATGAAACCGTAATGCGACTGGAGCCAGGCCAGGCCCAGGCCTATGGCATTGCCCCAGGCCAGGCCCAAACCGATGAGGTAGGCCGCCTTGTACAGAAACACGCGTTGAACCAGCATATTGCGGGCGCCCAGCGCTTTTAAGGTGCCGATGAGCAAGGTGCGTTCGGTAATGAGGATGAGGAGGGCTATGGACATATTTACCGTGGCTACCGCCACGATGATGCCCAGGATGAGGACAATGTTGAGGTCAAAAAGGGCCAGCCACTGGTAAAGCTGCGGGTGGAGCTGGGCGGCGCTCAGGGCATCGTACTGGTAGGGCAGGAGCTGCCGGATGCGGTGGGCCACGGCAGCGGCATCCGCGCCCGCCCGGAGCTGCAGGGCATAGCCGCCCACCTGGCCGCGGTCCCAGCCGTTGAGCCGCTGGGTGTGCTTGAGGTCGGTCAGGATGAAGTTCTGATCTATATCTTCAAAATCGGTGCGGTAAAGGCCGCCTACTGTAAAGTTGCGCCGCAGGGGCGGGCGGTCTTGGCGGACAAAGTACATGGAAAAGCGCTCGCCCAGGGCCAGGGAAAGATCGGCGGCCAGGCTTTCGCTGATAAGGATGCTGTCTTGATAAGCATCCGCCACAAAGCGGGGAATACGTCCCGCGGTGAGGTAAGGCCGAAAATTTTCCCAGCGCTGCCCGGGCCCCACGCCTTTTAAAATGGCGCCCATAAACTGCTCTTCGTGCTGAATGAGGCCCGCCTTGCGGGCAAAGGGCTCCAGGTAGGCTACCTCGGCTTCTTGCTGGATTTGGGTCAAAAGGCTATCGCTCAGCAGTACGGGCGCCTGCTCCAGGTTGGGCGTAGGTTGATACTGCAGTACTTGAATATCTCCCCCAAAACTGGTTATTTTGTTGCGAATGGCTTGTCGCAGGCCATTGCCCGTGGCCAGCGCCAGGATCATAATGACCATGCCCAGGGCAATGGCCCCGATGGATATCCGGACGATGGGCTGGGTAATGCTGCGGGCCCCCTGGGGGCTGCGCAGGATGCGACGGGCTATAAACCAAGCAAAATTCAAATGATCAACCGCTTTTTTCTCGGAGCCGCCAAATATAGACAATTGGCCTTGCTGCTGCTCGTGGCTACGCTACCACATTTGGCCGCCAGGCCTCAAAACCAACCCCCCGATAAGGTAACGGTGGCCGCGGAGCGGCCCGGGGCCTACCTGCCGCTGCTGTATGGCAAAAAGGTGGCGGTGGTGGCCAATCAAACTTCCCGGGCCTATGACCAGCATCTGGTGGATTATCTGCTGGACCGCGGGGTGGCGGTGACCAAGGTTTTTGCGCCGGAGCATGGCTTCCGGGGACAGGCATCGGCCGGGGCCAAGGTGGCCGACGGACGCGATGCGGCGACGGGGCTGCCCATTATATCGCTGTACGGGGATAATCGGAAGCCTACGCCCGGGCAGCTCGCGGGGGTGGAGGTGATCCTCTTTGATATTCAGGACGTGGGGGTGCGTTTTTATACCTACATCAGTACGCTAAGCCTGGTGATGGAAGCGGCCGCGGAAGCGGATATAGAGGTGGTGGTGCTGGATAGGCCCAATCCCAATGGCTATTACGTAGATGGACCGGTGCTGGAGGAGGCGTTTAGCTCCTTTGTGGGCATGCATCCGGTGCCGGTGGTACACGGCCTTACGGTGGGGGAGTACGCGCGGATGGTAAATGGGGAGGGCTGGCTGCCCGGGGGGCGCCGCTGCGACCTGCACGTGGTGCGCTGTAAGGGCTATAGCCACGATATGCATTATGAGCTGCCGGTGGCGCCCTCGCCCAATCTGCCCAATGCGGCGGCGGTGACGCTGTATCCTTCGCTGGCTTTTTTTGAGGGCACGCCGGTGAGCATAGGCCGGGGTACGGAGCGGCCATTTCAGGTGGTGGGGGCGCCGTGGTTTGCCGATAGCAATACGGTATTCACCCCGGAAGACCGGCCCGGGGCGCAGAATCCTAAGTTTGAGGGGCGGCGCTGCCTGGGCTATGATCTGCGGGAGTTTGCCCAGTTTTACCTGCGGGGTATGGGCAAGCTGTACTTGTACTGGCTGGAGGGGGCGTATGCGCAGGCGCCGGATCAGGGGGCATTTTTCCGGCCTTATTTTGACCTATTGGCGGGGACGGACCGCCTGCGTAATCAGATAGCGGCCGGCACGCCGGTGGCGGAGATCCGGGCGGGCTGGCAGGAAGACCTGGACGCCTATCGGCAGCGGCGGGAGCGGTACTTGCTGTATCCGGATTTTTGAGGCTTTAGCTTGAATGGAGCGCCTCGGCAGGGGCGGAAAAGGGCTTTGAGAAAATATTAGCTTACATAGAAGAAAACTGGACTCAGCGGCAGGTACAAAAATTTGTCCGGGAATCCTTCCGCTTTTTTGCGTTGCCAACCGAACATCCGGAAATGCTGGAGAAGTCAGATAAGCAAAAGAATGTATACCGCGGCCCGATGGACAGCCATAATATTTTGACCTATCCCATCAAGCCCCGAAAAAAGCAAAGCGAGTTATTGAACATACGCTCGGCCAGGCAAAAGCTCTTGAACAAGTAAAGAGACGGGAAGAGGAGTGTCTGTCCTAGAAAGTTGGTCAGCGCCTGTCCCGACTTATTCGGGGAGGCTTGCGCAGCTTCTAAAAGCGGAGTCTCGCCAGTGGCGAGATGAGTCTCGCTTCTAGCGAGAATGCAAGCGTAACGAAGCTGACCGACTTTATAGACAGACACTAAATAAAGGATATGGGTAAAGAAGAAATAGGAATACCGGAAGAAACACTGATGCAAAAAATTTATCTGGTGAACGGCATAAAAGTGATGTTGGACAGCGACTTGGCCAAACTCTACCAGGTTGAAACTAAGCGCCTGAACGAACAGGTAAAACGAAACCATGGGCGCTTCCCGGAAGATTTTATGTTCCAACTTACCAGCGAGCAATGGGAAAGCTTGAAGTCGCAAAATGCGACCTCAAGTTGGGGCGGCCGCAGAACCCTGCCCAACGTGTTTACCGAGCAAGGTGTATCGATGCTCTCGAGTGTACTCAACAGCGAGGTGGCCATTAAAGTCAATATCCAGATCATCCGGGTTTTTACCAAAATGCGGGAAATGCTCCTTACTCACAAAGACCTGCTTTTGGAAATGGAAGAGATCCGCAAGAAGGTAAGCGGTCAGGACGAGAAAATAGAACTGATCTTCAGTTATTTGAGGCAATTTATCAAAGAGCAGGAAGAACCGAGAAAGCGGATCGGGTACAAGAAAGAAGAATAGCTCACCAAACCTACAGGGCAAAAAATCCAGCCAGCTCCAACCCTGCAGGCGTGCTCCTTTTTTCTTCCAAATGAGGGTTTAAATGAAAATCAAATGAACCGACCACGCCCTGGCCTGGGAGCTGATGAACTCCATTAAATAGTGTCTGTCTATAAAGTCCGCTCTCGCCCGTGGCGAGATGCTTGCCCAAAAAATGCTCAT
>JAVLBR010000136.1:0-5935 GCA_031581125.1 Schleiferiaceae bacterium
GGGGAGGAAAGAACCTGCCTCAAAAAACCCAATCCCCTCCCGTATAGAAACACCCTCAAAGAAGCCCAGCCCTTATCCCTCTCGCTGGCAGCGAGCGGGTGGTCTCGCTTCCAGCAAGCGCGAGGGAGAGGCTGCGGCCCCCACCGCCAAAAAAAGAAACCCCACTCCCCCTGGCCTAAAAATCCCCAAAACAAGCCCCTACCATGCTACTCCGTATCGTTAAGATGACCTTCCGCCCCGAGGCCGTCGCTACCTTTCGGGCCAATTTTGACCAAAACAAAGCCCAGATCCGCGCCTTTCCGGGCTGTGCCCACCTGGAGCTCTGGCAAGACCGCCAGCAGCCGGCGCTGCTTTTTACCTACAGTTGGTGGCAGGCCCCTACCGACCTGGAAGCCTACCGCCGGTCCGCGCTGTTTCGCCAGGTCTGGGCGCAAACGCGGGCGCTCTTTGCCGCCAAACCGGAAGCCTGGAGCCTCCAGGGCCTTGAAAATGTAAACCCATGACAGCACTCATCGCCAAAGAGATCCGGAGCTTCTTCGGCTCCATCATCGGTTACCTGGTGATCATCGTGTATCTGCTCATCAACGGGGTCTTCCTCTGGATCTTCCCGGGGGAGTTTAACCTCCTGGATGCCGAGTACGCCAGTCTGCGCAACCTCTTTACCCTCTCGCCCTGGGTGTTTCTCTTCCTCATCCCCGCCCTTACCATGCGGCTCTTTGCCGATGAGAAAAAAGCGGGCACCATGGAACTCCTCCTCACCAAGCCCCTTACCGACTGGCAAATCGTGGGGGCCAAGTACCTGGCCGGGGTGCTGCTGGTGTTCTTTGCCCTGCTGCCTACCCTGCTCTACTTCTACTCGGTGTACCAACTGGGCAATCCGGTGGGCAACCTGGATATGGGCGGCAGCATCGGCTCCTACCTGGGCCTGCTCTTCCTGGGGGCGGGCTTCGTGAGCATCGGCCTGTTTGCCTCCGCCCTTACCGACAATCAGATCGTGTCCTTCCTGCTGGGGGTGTTCCTCTGCTTCTTCTTCTACTACGGTTTCGACCGCATCGCCGGTTTGGCCCTCTTCGGCGCGGCCGATCTTTTTATCATGAACCTGGGCATCAACGAGCACTACACCTCCATGAGCCGCGGGGTGATCGATAGCCGCGACCTACTCTACTTCCTCAGCCTTATCGCCTTATTTTTCGGCGCTACCCGCCTGGTGATCCAAAGCAGAAAATGGTAATGAAAAGCAAGAAAACCCAAGACATCCTGCGGTACACGCTCTTTGTGGCCATCCTCATCGCGCTGAACATGATCGGCAGCCTTAAATTCATCCGGCTGGACCTCACCAGCGACCAGCGCTACAGCCTTTCGGAAGCCACCGTGGAGCTGGTGGAAAAGGTGCAAGACCCCCTCCTCTTTAAAGTCTACCTCAAGGGCGATTTCCCGGCCGGTTTCCAGCGCCTCCAAAACGAAACCCGCCTCATGCTGGAAGAATTCCGGGCCTACAATCCCAATATCCAGTACCAGTTTGTAAACCCCAACGAGGCGGAGACGGAAAAGCAGGCCGAAAAGATCAAGAAGCAACTGCAGAGCCGGGGCATCCGCCCCTACCAGCTCAGCGTACGCAAGAAAGATGGCAGCGCCACGCAGACCATCTTTCCGGGGGCCCTGGTGAGCTATGGCAACGAAGAAACCAGCCTGGCCCTGCTGGAAAGCAAGCTGGGCGCCCCGCCCGAGCAGCAGATCAACGCCAGCATCCAAAACCTGGAATTTGCCCTGGCCAATACGGTCCGCGCCCTGGTGGTGAAAGACAAGCCCCTGATCGGCTTTATTCAGGGCCATGGCGAACTGGACCCGCGGGAGATGGCCAGCTTTGCCCGGGCCCTCTCCAAAAACTACAACGTAAGCCTCTTCAACCTGCGCAAGTTTTCCTCCGATACCAGCAATCAATCCTGGTCCATCGCCCAGCAGCAGCAGCGGCTCAACCGTTTCGATGGCATCGTGGTGGCCAAGCCACGGCAGGCTTTCAATAAGCTGGACAAGTTTCTCCTGGACCAATACGTCATGAACGGCGGGCGCAGCCTCTGGCTGCTGGATGCCGTGACGGCCAGCATGGACAGCCTCAGCGTGCAGTCGCAGTTTATCAGTCTGCCCCTGCTGCCTAAGCTCAATCTCAACGACCTGCTCTTTAAGTACGGCTTCCGCCTCAATACCGACCTGGTGGCTGATCAGACCGCCGCCGCCATCAACGACCAGCGCCAGATCCTGCCCTGGATCTATTTCCCCATGGTGATGCCCCGCGTGAAGCACCCCATCACCCAAAACCTCAATGCCATCAAGCTGCAGTTTGCCTCCAGCCTGGACACTGTCCAGAGCCCCCAGGCCCGCAGCCGGATTCTCCTGCGCAGCTCGGCCCAGAGCAAGCTCTTCCCCACGCCGCACATGGTAAGCCTGCGCGATCTTTACGAGCGGCCGCCCCGGGAGCGCTTCCGCGCCAATGGCATCCCCCTGGCGGTGATGAACGAAGGCCGCTTTACCTCTCTCTTCAAAAACCGCATCGCCCCGCGCGATGAAGGCTCCCCCTTGCAGGTGAAGGGCGAGAGCGATTCTACCCAAATCCTGGTGGTGGGCGATGGCGACATCGTGCGCAACCAGTTTAACGTGCTCAACCCCAATATCCCCAAGGGGGCGCCCCTGCCCCTGGGCTACGACCAGTACACCGGCAAGCAGTTTGGCAACAGCGATTTTCTGATCAATGCCCTGGACTATATGTTAGATGACAGCGGCCTGATCAGCATTCGCTCCCGCGAGCTGAAAATTCGCCTGCTGGATGGCAACCAAATTGCCGAACAGCGTCTGCTCTGGCAGATCCTCAACACCGCCCTGCCGGTATTCCTGGTGATTTGCTTTGGCCTGGGGTACCGGTATTACCGTAAAATTAAATATGCTTCATAGGCCTTTCTCATGAAAAAAAACCTGCTCTATCTCGCCGTCCTCGCCCTCCTTTTGGCGCTAGCCGGCTGGCTCTTCACCCGCGATGCGGGCGATAGCACCCTGGAAGGCAAGGAAAACTACGCTTTCTCCGTGCCCGATACCGGCCGCATCGACAAGATCGTGCTGAGCGATAAAACGCCCCGGCGGGCGGTGCTTACCCAGAAGGCCACCGGCTGGGTGGTAGACGGCAAGCACCCCGTGCGCGAAGATGCCCTGCGCACCCTGCTGAGCACCCTCCACGATATGCAGCTGCGCAACTTTGTGCCGGAGCGCCTGCGCTCTTCCGTGATCAACGACCTGATGGCCTACGGCAAAAAGGTGGAGCTGTACCACAACGGCCATAAGTTTAAAACCCTCTACGTGGGCAAGCACAACCCCGACCAGCTGGGTACCTACATGATGATCAAGAATGCGGATGCCCCCTACTCCGTTTACATTCCCGGCTTTAATGGCTTCCTGGAAACCCGCTTCATTACCGAACCCAGCCTCTGGCGCCGGCGCGACCTGGTGACCATGGAGCCCCATCAGATCAAGAAGGTACGCCTCATTTATCCCGACTCGCTGGACATCAGCTTTACCCTGCATCGCTTTTCGGCCGACAGCCTCTACCTGAAAAATGCCGCCACCGGCCAGGTGATCCCCGGCCTCAACGATACCCGGGCGCAGCTTTTCCTCTCCAGCTTTAAAGACTTGAGCTTTGAGGGGCTTATCCGCCCCAGCGAACCGGCCTACGAGCTGCGCGACAGTCTGCTGGCTTCGCCGCCCCTTTTCCGCCTTACCGTGACCGACTTTAACGGCAAGAAGGAACAAGTGCGCGGCTACCGCATCAAACCGGAAAAAGGAACCGTGGTGCCCGGCAAGCCCAGCACCTACTACGACCCGGACCGGCTGCACGGTTTTATCAATAAGGACGAAATGGTGCTGCTGCAGTATTATGGCCTGCGCAACGTGCTGCGCGATATCGCCTATTTTACCGGCAGTGGCCCCCTGAAACCCTATACCAAACAAGCCCAGCAGCCCTAAGCGGCAGAAGCAAGGGATAGTTTTATATTTGCTCCCTATTTTACCCTTTTAAAGAGTCTCCTCAACAAGCAAGGCACTTATGAAATTTATCGTATCAAGCGGAACCCTCCTCAAGCAGCTGCAAACCGTAGGCGGCGTGATAGGCAATAACAACTCCATGCCCATCCTGGACAATTTTCTCTTTGAGCTCCAGCCGGGCCGCCTTACCATCACCGCTTCTGACCTGGAAACCACCATCAGCGCTTCCCTGGAAGTGGAAAGCGAAGACGAGGGCGAGATCGCCGTACCGGCCCGCCTTCTGCAGGACGGCATCAAGGCCCTGCCCGACCAGCCGGTAACCTTCCTTACCGATGGCGAAAACCAGACGCTGGAAATGAGCTCCGATTACGGTAAATACGCGGTGGCTTACGTAGACAGCGAGGAGTTTCCCAAGATCGAGGAACTGGAGGAGCCCCAGGTTACCAAAGTTCCCGCCGAAATTCTGGCCTCGGCCATTACCAAAACCATTTTTGCCGCGGGCAATGACGATATGCGGCCGGTGATGTCCGGCGTGTTCTTCCAGTTTGGCACCGAAGGCCTCACCTTTGTAGCCACCGATGCGCACAAGCTGGTGCGCTACCGCCGGAGCGACCTGAACAGCGATGCCACCGCCGAGTTTATCATGCCCCGCAAGCCGCTCAATATCCTTAAATCCAGCCTGGGCAACCTGGCGGAAGAAGAGGTGGAGATCAGCTACACGGAGCGCAACGCCCGCTTTGAATACCGCAACATCGTGCTGGTGTCGCGCCTGATCGACGGGAAATACCCCAACTACGACGCGGTGATCCCCAAGGAAAACCCCAACGTGCTGGAAGTAGACCGTCAAGCGCTCTTGAGCTCCGTGAAGCGGGTGGCGGTGTTTGCCAACAAAACCACCCACCAGGTACGCTTCCAAATGGCGGGCAATGAGCTGCATCTGTACGCAGAAGACCCCGATTTTTCCAACAAAGCCCACGAGCGGCTCAACTGCAATTTTAGCGGCGAAGACATGGAAATAGGCTTCAACAGCCGTTTCCTCACCGAAATGCTGAGCAACCTGGAATGCGAGGTGGTCAACATTGAGATGTCGGCCCCCAACCGGGCGGGCATCTTGCTGCCCATCGACGGCCTCGAAGAGGGCGAAGACGTGCTCATGCTGGTGATGCCGGTGATGCTGAACAACTAAAGCGGCGCCCATGGACCTTTTGGTGGTGGGCGATGTACACGGCTGTTACCACAGCCTGCGCCACCTGCTAGAGCAGCACTGGGACCCCCAGCGGGCCGTTTTGGTGCAGCTGGGCGATCTGATCAACAAAGGCCCTTACAGCGCCCGCACCCTGGAGTACTGGATGCGCCTCCAGGAAGCGCATCCCGGCCACGTGCATTTGCTGCGCGGCAATCACGAACAGCTCCTGATCAACTGCCATCAAAGCAATCGCAAAAATGCCGATTACCGCCGGCTGGTAACGGAGCTCAAGTACCATTCGCTGCCGGTCAACGAAGCCTTGCGCTGGCTGCGCACCACGCCCCTCTCCTATTACGCGCCCCAGGCCCTGGTAACCCACGCCGGCCTGGCCCGCCAGGCCCACGATCCGTTTCAAATCGAGGCGACCGACAGCGTGGTGAACAACCGCAAGAAGCTGTTGCGCCTGGCGCGCCCGCAGGTGGTGGGGCATACCATCATCAAGGAAGGCCGACCCCTTTTCAGCACCAGCGAGAACGCCTGGTACATCGACACCGGCGCCTGGCAAGGCGGCGGCTTAAGCGGCCTCCACTTTTCGGCAGAAGGCCCTCCCCGGGTGGTGCAGGTGCCTACCCACCGGGAAGATCGGGGGTGAGGCTTAAGTGGCACTGATGTCATGCTGAGTGGACCGTCCCGCTGCAAGCGGGGGCGGGTTGTATCGAAGCA
>JAVLBR010000137.1:0-5900 GCA_031581125.1 Schleiferiaceae bacterium
ATGCTCCACCGCTTGTGCGGGCCCCCGTCAATTCCTTTGAGTTTCACTCTTGCGAGCGTACTCCCCAGGTGGATCACTTAATGCTTTCGCTAAGCCGCTGACAGTATATCGCCAACAGCGAGTGATCATAGTTTACAGCGTGGACTACCAGGGTATCTAATCCTGTTTGCTCCCCACGCTTTCGTCCCTGAGCGTCAGTAATAGTTTAGTGAGCTGCCTTCGCAATCGGTGTTCTGAGTCATATCTATGCATTTCACCGCTACATGACTCATTCCGCCCACTTCAACTATACTCAAGAATACCAGTATCAATGGCAATTCCCCAGTTGAGCTGGAGGCTTTCACCACTGACTTAGTATCCCGCCTGCGGACCCTTTAAACCCAATAAATCCGGATAACGCTTGGATCCTCCGTATTACCGCGGCTGCTGGCACGGAGTTAGCCGATCCTTATTCGTATGGTACCTTCAGCCTCGAACACGTTCGAGGGTTTATTCCCATATAAAAGCAGTTTACAACCCGTAGGGCCGTCGTCCTGCACGCGGCATGGCTGGTTCAGACTTTCGTCCATTGACCAATATTCCTCACTGCTGCCTCCCGTAGGAGTCTGGTCCGTGTCTCAGTACCAGTGTGGGGGATCACCCTCTCAGGCCCCCTACCTATCGCTGCCTTGGTGAGCCGTTACCTCACCAACTAACTAATAGGACGCATGCTCATCCTTATCCGCCGAAGCTTTAATTTTAAAGTGATGCCACTCTAAAATGCTATGGAGCATTAATCCGAATTTCTTCGGGCTATTCTCCAGATAAGGGTAGATTGCATACGCGTTACGCACCCGTGCGCCGGTCGTCATCAGTCCGAAGACTATGTTACCCCTCGACTTGCATGTGTTAGGCCTGCCGCTAGCGTTCATCCTGAGCCAGGATCAAACTCTCCGTTGTAAGATTGTTTGATACTGGTCTCTTATTGACGAGTTAGCATTTTACCTTGCTTTCTCTTATCTCAATATGTTAAAGAACTCTTTCTCGTTTTTGCGGCTGCAAATGTACAACTAAAAGTGACACTCACAACCCATCGCTAAATTTTTTTTAGCGCCCTCTGTTAACTGTCTCGCAAAGGGAGCGCAAAAGTATGACCTCTTTTATTACTGGCCAAATAAAATTTAATCACAATGTTTAGAACTTCGATGCCCTTACCTCTCCGTGTAAGGGGCGGCAAAAGTAAGCAAGATTTTAGTTCTCACAACACCTCTGCTTAACTTTTATCCATCGACCTGGAAAAACCGAGAAAACCCGCTTTGATGGGCCTTCGGCGCTTTTTCTTCCATTTTATTAAAACTTGTGGGCCGACTTGGGAAAGAACTGCTCCCATTCTTTTCGCGAATGGGCCGGCAAATATATAGCGCCTGGACAAAGTGGCAAGCCCCTACCTTAAGGTCTCCCCTAAGAAAATGGCTTGTAGACTGATTATCTGATCAATAAATTTCGAAACCCCCGCTTTGGGCCGCTATCTCCTTTGGCCGAAGGCCTCCCGGAAGGGCTTAGGGAACCTGTGAGCTAACCGTGTGTACCTGCCCATTCACAGCAGATGGCGCATTTAAGGCAAACTGCCATACATATTGACTCATCTCTTCCGGCGTGGATCCCGCCTCCTGGCCTGGAAAGGCGGCTTTAAACATTTCCGTATCACTACTGCCCAGGGCCAGGGCGTTTACCGCAATGCCCCGGTCTGCCAGCTCTACGGCCAAACATTCACTGAGGATGTGCAAGGCTCCTTTGCTTACACTGTAGGGCAGCAGCCCGGGGAATTTAAGGCTCCCGGCCACGCCTCCTACACTACCTATATGCAGTATGTGCCCGCCCCGCGGCATATGGGCTACCAGGGCCTGGCTCAAGCGCAGGGGGGTGATTACATTTACCCGGTACACCTGCTCCATATCTTCCGCGGTAAGGGCTTCCCACTCCTTCTTTAGGAAGGCCGCGGCATTATGAATCAGGATGTCTACCTGATCCGTTTTTGCGAGAATGGCCGCTACCGTAGGCTCTATATCGCTACAGTCCTGGCAAAGGGCGGATAGCCTTCCGGGTGCCTTGCGGGTGCGAGCGCCGAGCTCATCCAGGCCGGCCTGGTTGCGCGCCAGGGCCACTACGTGGTGACCTTGTGCGAGGGCTTGCTGAGCCGTGTGCCAGCCGATTCCTCTGGAAGCGCCGGTAATTACGATGGTTTTGACTTGTTTCATAAAGGCTGCTTGGTTATGGCTAAGCGGGAACAAAAAAGCCCGGCTCTACAGACCGGGCTTTTGGAATGTCCTTCCTAACCATAAGAAAGTCCCGGGGGATATTCTTATTAAAGGAGCATATTAAGGGGATGCTCCAGGGCATTTTTGAGGGTTTGCAAGAAGGCCGCTCCGGTGGCACCGTCCACTACGCGGTGGTCACAACTCAGGGTGAGGCTCATCACGTTACCGGGCACCACGGCTCCATCGCGCACTACGGGCTCTTGGCGGATACCGCCTACGGCCAGGATACAGCTATCGGGCGCGTTTATGATGGCGGTGAAGTCTTTAATGCCAAACATGCCCAGATTGCTTATGGTAAAGGTATTGCCTTCCATTTCCTCGGGGGCCAGCTTTTTGTCGCGGGCTTTGGTAGCCTTTTCTTTTACCTCTTGGTTTATTTGAACCAGCCCTTTATGGTCGGTATGGCGGATCACGGGTACCAAAAGTCCTTCTTCAACGGCCACGGCCACGCCCACGTTAATGTCCTTATTGCGGCGGATCTTATCCCCCGCCCAGGAGGCATTAATGGCGGGATGCTGGCCCAGGGCACTTGCACTGGCTTTTACCACCAGATCATTGAAGCTGATCTTGGTTTCACTGGTTTCATTGATCTTTTTGCGGGCGGCCATGGCTTCTTCCATGGCTACATCAATGGTCAGGTAGAAATGAGGCGCACTAAACTTGGATTCGGCCAGGCGCCGCGCAATGGTTTTGCGCATCTGCGACACATTCACCTCTTCGTAGGCTAGATCTTGCGGCGCCTCTGCTGCCGGGGCCATGGAAGCCTCCGCGGCTGGCGCGGCGGCGGGAGCGGGCTGCTCTTGAGGCTTAAATTCATCGATATCACGCTTCACGATACGTCCCCCCTCGCCGGTACCATTTACCTGACCGAGATCGATGCCTTTTTCTTCGGCCAAACGCTTGGCCAGAGGAGACGCCTTGATGCGCCCGTCGCTAGCGGCATTCTGGCCGGCCGCATTGGCTGCGGAGGGAGCTTTGGCCGGCGCAGCGCTTTGGTCTTGTGCTTCCGGGGAGGTCTCTTCGCTTTGGGCGGGCGCTTCCTGGGCCTCTTGTGAGGAGGCTTCTTCGCCGCTTCCGCCCTCCAGCAGGTGTTTATAATCTTCGCCTTCTTCCCCCAGGATGGCCAGCACACTATCTACCGGGGCGGTATCGCCTTCTTCTACCCCTATGTACAGTAGCGTCCCTTCCTGAAAGGACTCAAAGTCCATGGTAGCCTTATCGGTCTCGATTTCGGCCAGGAGATCACCTTCTTCTACTTTGTCGCCTAATTCCTTGTGCCATTTGGCCACGGTACCTTCTTCCATGGTATCGCTCAAACGGGGCAAATTTACTACTTCAGCCATGGGCTTGGTGGGGTTTCTTTAAGGGGTTTTGATAAAGGGGTAATCGCTCTGGATGTACACGTCGTCGTAGAGATTTTCCGGCTTGGGAAACTCCGACTCTTCGGCGTATTTGACACAATCCTTAAGCTTTTGTTTCACCCGGTCTTCGATTTCCTGAAGCTGCTCTTCCGAGGCGTAATTTTTGTCCTGGATCACCTTCTGCACTATGCCGATGGGATCGCGCTTTTGAAATTCTGCCACCTCATCTTTAGAGCGGTAGGCCTGTGGGTCGCTCATGGAGTGCCCTTTGTAGCGGTAGGTGCGGGCTTCCAGCAGGGTAGGGCCTTTCCCGTCGCGCGCACGATCCACCGCCTCCTGGATGACGGGGTAAAATTTAGAAGGATCCATGCCATCTACCGCTTCGCAAGGCATTTCGTAGCCTAAACCAAGCTTATAAATATCGGTATGATTGGCCGTCCGCTCCACGCTAGTCCCCATGGCGTAGCCATTGTTTTCCACGATGAAGACCACCGGCAGGTTCCATAACATGGCCAGGTTCATCGTTTCGTGGAAGGCGCCCTGGCGCACGGCCCCGTCGCCCATGAAGCAGAGGGTAATGGAATCATTGCCCAGGTATTTATCCGCATAGGCCAGGCCCGCTCCCAGGGGAATTTGGCCGCCTACGATGCCGTGGCCCCCGTAAAAGTTGTGTTCTTTACTAAACATGTGCATGCTGCCGCCATTGCCATTGCTGGTGCCGGTGATGCGGCCCATGAGCTCGGCCATAACTTTTTCCGGGGCCACCCCTCTACCGATGGGCTGCACGTGGTTCCGATAGGCCGTTATGAAGCGGTCCTTATCTTCTATGGCAAACAAAGAGCCGGCGAGCACGCCCTCCTGGCCGTTATAAAGATGGAGGAAACCGCGGATTTTTTGCTGGATGTAAAGGGCAGACGCCTTATCTTCAAACTTGCGCCAAAAGAGCATATCCTCGTACCACTGGAGATATACCTTTTTGGTGATTTTCTTTTTGGCCATGGGCTGTTGTCTTATTAAGGGGGGCAAATTTAGAGAAAAAGCAGGGAGCTACCTCTCCTAGCCCATGAGGTGTTCCTGCCCAAAGGCAAAGGGAAGCAAATGCTGCACACCAGCGGCCTGCCAGACTTCCGCTCCGTTGGGCTGCACCAGGTAAATATCGATAGGTTTTTCCTGCTGTTGCTCATATTCGGAAATCACCTGAAGGCAACTGCCGCAGGGAAAGGGCAGGCGCTCGCTGTGGGGGCTTACCGATACCGCGAGCGCTTTTACGGCTTCTTCCGGCGCCTGGCTCTTCGCGTAGAAGAGGGCGGCCCGCTCGGCACAAAGGCCCGATGGGTAGGCCGCATTTTCTTGGTTACTGGCGGCATACATTTGGCCTCCGGCCAAATGTAATGCGGCCCCAACTGGAAAGTGGCTGTAAGGCGAGTGACTACCCTCCTGAGCCTGGAGCGCTTCCTTGACCAGTTGCTGAACGGCTGGTTTCAATTCGTGCGTAGCGTGGCAAATGAGGGTACATTCCACGGTTTGTTGTTGCGCCATACGGTGCTTTAGGAATTGTTCTGGAAGTTGAAGAACAGGGTGAAGCGCAGGGTGTTTTCCAGGGGGCTGCGCCTGATGGGGGAAGCGGAGAAAAGATAGGCAAAGTCCAGCCCGAAAACATTATAGCGGATGCCCGCGCCGATGGTGATGTACTCCCGGCCGCCTTTTTGGGGATCTTCGTATTGATAACCGGCCCGGAAGGCAAAGCGGTCATCGTACCAGTATTCCAGGCCAGTGTTGATGATCACCTCTTCCAGCTCCTCGCTTACGCCACCGGGGGCGTCGGAAAAGGACTGGATAGCGCCGGCAAAACTGGAAACGTCGTCGTCTTTCCCGGCTATAATATTGCCTTGGGCGTCGCGCTCGGGGGGGGTGGGGACCAAGAGCTTATTGGCCTCGGCGATGACCTCCATCCGGTTATATTGATCAAACTGGAGTTTGTAAGCCCCTCCCAGGCGCAAGTTGGCCGGAAGGAAATCCGCCGTGGTTTGCGAATTGGCGTACTGAATTTTACCCCCGAGATTGGATATAGCCAGCCCCAGCGCATAGGATTGGGACTGCCCATTGCGCATGCGGTCTTCCTTGCTCTCGTAGTATAAGCCCAGATCGCCCGCTACCGTATTTCCAGGCGTGGTCTCCACCCCTACGGCCTGCAGGCCGTTGGTCAGGTCACTGAAAATAAAGCGCAGCCCGATGCCGGCGC
>JAVLBR010000138.1:0-5789 GCA_031581125.1 Schleiferiaceae bacterium
GTAGAAGACGTACCTCCCAGCCAGCACGAAGCACATTTGGCCGCCGGCCAAAAGAGAATGCGCCCTACTGGAAAGCGCGCGGCACCCGATAAGCTGGAGGTGGACTTGCACTTTGATAAGCTGGTGGCCTATCCGAAGAATTACGATGCTTATGCCTGCCTGCAAATACAGCTTAATGAAGTACGAAAGGCGCTGGCCAAGGCACGTAAACAGGGAGCCAAGCGCCTGATCTTGATCCATGGAGTGGGGCAAGGCCGCTTGCGGGAAGAAGTGCATCAGCTGCTAGAAAGGGAGGAGGACCTTACTTTTTACGATGCTTCCTTTGCGGAATACGGACAGGGGGCTACCGAAGTAGAATGGCGCGGTGGGGGCCGGGGGAAGTTGTAATTTTACCGCTGGAAATGGGCCGGCCTATCGCCTCGCTTTAGGCGGGGAGGAAAGTCCAGACAACAGAGAGCGCCACGCTTCCCCAAAGGAAGGCTCCGCGCTACAACGCGGAGACAGAGAGTGCCGCAGAAACAATACGGCCTCGCATGGCGGGGTAAAGGTGAAACGGTGAGGTAAGAGCTCACCGCCACAGCGGTGACGCTGTGTGGCTTGGTAAACCTCGTGGGTTGCAATGCCAAGTACGCCAGAGCTTGAGGGTGGCTCGCCCGATTCTGGTGGGTAGGCAGCAATAGATAAATGATAGGCCTCCCTGTGTGTGGGGAGACAGAATCTGGCTTATAGGCTCATTTCCTTTTTTAATGACCTAAAGCGGTCGTAGATAGCGGCCTCCTTAATACGGTGGATATGCGAAAAACCTGGAAGCGCTACCAGCAAATACGAAAAGAAAAGGGCTGGAAAGGATTGGTCAAGGAGGTGGGCTGGCAGGCAGCGGCTTTGTTGTTCCTCTTTTTCCTGCTCAAGGGGCTGGTATGGCTGGCCGTTTTTTACGGCTTGTTTGAAGCGGTATCGGATTAGTTTGCTGGGGGCTGGGCCACATGAGAAGATGCGTACTGCTGGCCGTATAGATGCCTTCAGCCTTTTCGAGTTGCTTTATGGAAACCCAAGGCCAGATATGCGGCGATAGGCCGAGGGCTATCGGGGGCTGCCGGTCCTAAAGGGCGCACGGGCCATAAAAAAAAGCCCTGCCGGAGAGCAGGGCTTGAGGACTATTATTTAAGACGCTGATCAGGCTTCTACCTGAGCGTCAGTCACTTCTTCTTCGTGCTCTTGCAGGTAGCGCTCTGCCTCCAGGGCGCCCATGCAGCCCGTTCCTGCGGCGGTTACCGCTTGGCGATAGATTTTATCTTGGGCATCGCCCGTGGCAAATACGCCGGGCAGATTGGTGGAGGCGGTGCCTGGCTTAGTTTGGATATAGCCTACCTCATCCATATCTAGTTGTCCCTGGAATACGTCTGTATTGGGCTTGTGTCCAATGGCCAGGAAAAAACCATCGGCTTCAATGGTTTCTTCTTCGCCCGTTTGGTTGTTCTTAACGCGCACCCCGGTTACCGTTTTATCGCCCAGTACTTCTTGGGTTTCGGTGTTGTACCGTACCTCTATATTCGGGGTGTTTTTTACGCGGTTTTGCATGATTTGGGAAGCGCGCCATTCGTCTTTCCTAATGAGAACGGTCACTTTGGGGCATAGCTTGGCCAGGTAAGTGGACTCCTCGGCAGCGGAGTCGCCCCCACCTACCACTACTACTTCTTTGCCTTTAAAGAAGAAACCATCACAGATGGCGCAGGCGGATACGCCGTGGCCCATGAGGCGTTTTTCGGAGTCCAGGCCGAGGTACTTAGCACTGGCACCGGTAGCGATGATCACGGTTTTGGCCTGCACTTGCGTGTCTTCGTCTATGGTAAGGGTGTGGTACTGTCCGGGAATGCTCGAGAGCTCGGCTCCGGTGACCATGCCAAAGCGGATTTCGGTACCGAAGCGCTCGGCCTGCTTTTTAAAGTCTTCCATCATCTCGGGCCCCATAATGCCTTCAGGATAGCCGGGGAAGTTTTCCACGTCGGTAGTCGTGGTGAGCTGGCCTCCCGGTTCCATGCCGGTATAGACAACGGGCTTGAGGTCTGCCCGAGCCGCGTAAACGGCGGCGGTGTAGCCGGCAGGGCCGGTTCCGATAATCACACAATCCAGTTTTTCCATGGTGCTTTGCTGTATCTAATTTGCTTGGCAAAAGTAAAATATAATTGCGGCCTGGACGGCGATATGGGTCACGGCTATGAAGGTAGTGGCTTTATTCAATAATGTCAGGTGTAGACTTGCAAAGAAGGAGAAATGTTTTACTTTTGCCGCCCCGCGAGAAGGGGCCTCGAAGCCCCGCTGACGCTCTATACCGGGATGTAGCTCAGTTGGTAGAGTCCACGTCTGGGGGACGTGATGTCGCTGGTTCGAGTCCAGTCATCCCGACTTAAAATAAAAGCCCCGCAAGTAAAGTACTTGCGGGGCTTTGTGTTTCTAGTTCCAGGGGACAAAGTCCTATGGGGGCGCATGTACGGTTTGGGCTAAAAAAGAGGGCCCTAAAGTGACTTTTTTGGGGAGCGTTTTTGAGGGGATCGCGTATAAAAATAAAGAGCATACCCAATTTTATTGACCATTGGCTGCTTGAGGTTGTTTATTTAAAGTGCTCCTTAGTGTAGGGTACGAATATTAGAAGCAAAAAGTTGGGCCTCTTGACGGTCAGAAACCGCATTTTTGTTAGCTTTGCTTTCCTCAGAAAATAAATACTATGATGAAGAAAGTACTCCTTCTATTTTTTACAGCTTGGTCCGTGTGTTCTATTGCACAGGACACGGTAGTAACCTCTCCACCCTTAACGGCCAATAATGGCCAGTCGGGGATCACTTTCGCGCTAGAATCGAGTCAACCTGTTGAGATAACCGAAATTCTTAACGTGTTTGATGCAACTACAACCTCGGCTAACGTATGGATGCGCACGGGCGGTGTTTCATCTAGCGGCGGGCCTACGGTTAATGCCTCAAATGGATGGGTTCAGGTGGTTACGGGGGCTACTATTACGGGTGCCAATGGTACTACACCAGTGTCGCTTCCCATAGCCTCCAGTATTACCATCCCGGCCAATACCCGCATGGGATTTTTCATTGATGGTGATACGGAGTATCAGACAGGAACTTCCTCCGACCAAGTTATTTACACGGACGGAACGGTAACCATAGACGTTTCGGATTCTGTGGCCTACGGTGGTGGAATTCCAAGTCCGAGTTTTAACCCACGGCGTTTTCTTGGCGGTGTGGTGTATAAACTTGGTATTGTGGGCAATTGTACGCCCTTCACAAACTTCTCTATTGATAGTATCGGATCTGATTCTGCCGTAGTGAACTGGACCCCGGGCGCTGGTAACAGTTCCTTTGAGTTAGAATACGGCGCAACGGGTTTTACGCCCGGAAATGGTACGCTTATTACGGGTAACTATCCAGGGGCCAGTCAGCCACCAGCCACCCTGTCAGGACTAAACGCTAATACCGGATACGACGTTTATTTATACGAGTTTTGTAACGGGGGTAGTGATACAGCCTACTTCCCTTCTCCTCAAGGATTTACTACCACCAAGTTATGTGGTCCACCCACTAACTTTGCGGCATCAAATATCACTTCTTTCTCTGCTGATTTGAGCTGGAATTATAGTGGTTCAGCGCAAGACTTCTGGGTGCTTTATGGTCCCAAAGGGTTCGCTCCATCTTCTACTCCCAACCAAGATACCGTGGCAGGGACCTCTACTAATTACACCCTGAGCGGTCTTAATCCTTCTTTTGATTATGATATGTATCTGGTGGCCAACTGTGGCGGAACAGATGGGGTGAGTGACACGATAGGTCCCATCAATGTAGTTACGCCCATCGCGGGGCCGCGAGGTGTAAATTGCATTACAGGTCAGCCTGGGGCCGTTTTTTACGATGGCTTTGAAAGCGTGGGTAACTGGACCGGTGACATCGGAACTACCAGTGGCGAATGGAACTACAATAGTGGAGGTACCACCTCTGGCAGTACGGGCCCCAGTGGTGCCCACTCGGGTAATCAATACCTTTATGTGGAAACCTCGGGTATTGGTCCCTACACGGCCACCATTGTGAGTCCTGCCATAGACCTTTCTACCGCAAATGATTCCGCAGAGTTGTCTTTTTGGTTGCATGCCTATGGGGCTACTATGGGAACCCTGGATGTAGGCGTCGGTACGTCTCCCAGCGGACCCTTTACCACGGTTTTCACCCAGAACGGTCAACTGCAGAGTTCAGAGAGTGACCCCTACCAAAATGTGGGGGTAAGATTAGATAGTTACGTGGGCCAAACCATTTATCTTCAGTTTGATTACACCAGTGGCAGCAGCTTTACGGGTGATATTGCCATTGATGAATTAGAGGTAACCAGTTGCCAAACCTGTCCCTTTCCCTCCCAGCTTGCCCTTGATTCGATCAGTTCCGATGCTGCTTTAATTAGCTGGAATGGGTCGGGGAGTAATTATCAAGTGAACTGGGGTCCGGCGGGCTTTACGCAAGGTTCTCCATCCTCTAACTTTGATTCTACCACTACCAGTAGCATCCTAGTAGATAGCCTGTCGGGAAACACCTCCTACGACCTTTATCTGCGCACAGACTGTTCAGATTCCGGAGATGGTTTCTCCGGCTGGGTTGGTCCCCTCAATTTTGTTACAGAATGTAACCCCTTTTCGGCTCCCTATTTTACTGATTTTGATAATAGTACGTTAGGGGAGGTTCCTGTTTGCTGGTCTGAATATATCGTGGGTGATGATGCCGAAATCATCACGGATGATGATGACCCTCTCTCTTCGCCTAATCATATGTTTTTGGACAATGACTCTCAGTTCAGTAATGATACCGTGGTGGCCGTATCGCCGCGCTTCTCTGATATGACCGCCGGAGATAAACGAGTACGCTTCTGGGTAAGAGCTGAATTCAGCACTAATAACGTAGATCTCTGGGTAGGTACCATGGGTGGCCCTGACGATGGAGCCAGTCTAAACGTCTTAGACACCATAGTAGTGCAGGGAAATACGAATTACTTTGAAGTGAGTGTTAACCTGGATTCTGCTAACGGTTACAACGGTACCGACCAATACGTGGCCTTGGTGCATGATAACAGTAATAGCTTCGACGGGATCTTGGTGGACGACTTTACCTATGAAACCAAGCCCTCCTGCCAGGGTCCACAATCCACCCAAACGGGCGTTTCTTCGGTAACGGCTACTTCGGCTAATATTTTCTGGGGTGGCGGCCAAGGCGATACCACGAAGATCGTATGGGGAGCTCCCGGCTTTACGCCGGCTACGGGCGCCATCGGCACCGGTTTTGCCGCGGGTACCGATACCACCTTTACCATCACTGGCCTTGCTGCGCAAACCACTTATGAGTTCTATCTGCAAGATAGTTGTGCGGCTTCCGGTGCGGGAATTTACATCGGGCCTTTCAGCTTCACTACAGCCTGCCTGCCTCTGACGGCCCCGGTAACAGAGGACTTTGAGAACACCACCAATTGGACCTCTAGCACTATTGACCCCTGCTGGTCTCGTTCCAATGCCTCGGGTCACGCCTGGGAAATTAATAGTGGAACTACTGGCTCTTTAAATACGGGGCCCGCTGGAGATAATACCACTGGTAGCGGACAATATATCTATACGGAGACCTCTTCTTCTTCTCCTAGTGTGACCACCCTGGTTACGCCACTAATCGATGTTTCCGGTCTTAACGTTCCCTATCTGAAATACTTCTACCACCGCTATGGTAGTGATATGGGCGACCTTGACGTGGAGGTGAATGATG
>JAVLBR010000139.1:0-5763 GCA_031581125.1 Schleiferiaceae bacterium
AAAAAAACCGCCGCTCGAAGCATCAGCTCCAGGCGGCGGCTTGGGGATCAAACATCCGATGAACCCTTCTACCGGGCGAAGTTGCCCAGAATAATGTAGGTGGTCGGGTCGGTAGTGGTAACGGCTTGCAAAGGATCATGCACTACGAAAAAAGCCTCGTACTGAGTGGTAAGCTCGGTGTAGCTTTTGGTAGAGACTTGCGCTACCCGGAGGTCGCCCCCATCGCTGGTAGGGCTCTGTACCAGTACATCGCTGTTAGGCGTTTCATCGTAAGGTGTACCGTTAGGCGTCGTATTGGGATCGGCCTTGTCGTGCGCGTGGATGGGGTAGGTTTCTCCAGCGATGGTATTGGAGAGTTCTACTACTACCCGGGCGCGGTTGTTGGCTACCTCTTCTACGGTGATGCTGGCGCTGAGGTTATTGGGGTGACTACCACTGTAAGCAAATTGGCTGGCAATTTGCCCGGTGTTAAACCCATAATTGAAGGTTTGCGCGTCATAAGTCGGCGCCGCTCCTTGATCCCGGGCAAAGCTGCCCACCACCAGGTAGGTAGATATGTCGGCAGTGTTGATGGCCTGCAGGGGGTCATGCACCACAAAGAAGCCTTCATAGCTGGTGGTCAGGTCCTCGTAGCTATAACCAGAGGTCGTGTAGGTTTGACTTACCTCGCCGCCATTGCCTTCGATGCTGGTCACCAGCACGTCGGCATTGGGGGTTTCATTATACGGAGTGCCATTGGGCGTGTTGTTGGGATCAGCGGCATCGTGGGCGTGCACCATGTAAGTGGCACCGTCTACGGTGTTCTTCAGGGTCACGGTGATGGTGGCGTTGTTGCCGTCACTTTCCACTTCCAGATCGGCGGAGAAGCTGCTAGTGTGGCTGCCTTCATAGGCTGTACCAGCCGCTACTTCACCGTTGTTAAAGAAGTAATTGTAAGTAGAAGACTGGGGCTCATTATTGCCATTGGTCTCATCCTCGTCGTCTTCGCAGCTGCTGGTTCCCAGCGTAAGGGCTGCGCCCATGAAAGTGGCCAGGGCCATACGCTTCCACTGGATTTGTTGCATCTTCATCATTGTACTTATTTATTTTAATTCAAGTATACCTACGTAAGGAATGGGCTGCCTGGATTGTTGCCTAAAAAAATTTTTTTGTTACTGAATGCCCCTATACCATCTCTAAACTCGCAAAGACGGGGGTTGAAAGAAAACGATCCATTCCTTTGCGGGGCATAATTCCTTTGGCCGCAGGCCAAATGTGGGCTACCCGGATAGGTGTGTATGGCTAGTCTTGGTACTGATTCATCCGGCGAATAAAACGATTGAGGTCGCCTTTATTGGCAAACATAAAGGTGAAGGGGCGGTAGCCTTTTTCCTCGTTGCGCCGGTCTTTAAGCTTCATCTCCTTGAGCTGATCCATCAGCACTTGGTCATCGCTGAAGATGCTGAAGATGTTGCGCTTGTATTCCAGAAAGAGGTCGGTGGTGGGGTCCAGCTCCATGAGCGTATAGAGTTCTGGGCCGCGGCGGGTGAGCTGGAGCTCAAAACTGCCCCGGCTGCGGGTGTTCACCAATTGGTCGCCCAGGGAGAGCAAGCCCACCTTTTCCTCACTGCGGAAAGAGCGGGAAGCGGGGCTCCACCGGAGTTTTACCTCCCCTAGCAGCAGGGTAGAACGCATGGCCTTGGGCAGCTTTTCGGGCAGGCCATAGGAACTTACATCGGCCATGAAATCCTCATAATCGTCCCTTTCCAGGAGGTGGCGGGCGTAGATCTTAAAAGCGGACCTATCTATGCCGATTCCTTCGCCGCTGCCAAAATCCAGTACCAGCTGGGCCATGGTTTCGGACAGGTCCTTGCTATAGGGGAAATCCAGCGCCATCACCAGGTCCAGCTGCATATCATCGCGGGCCATTTCGTAGTCGATGCTGCCGTAAATGCCCATTTTCATTTGGCTATTTTCCTCGCCCAGAGGCAGGTTACCGTCTGCCTTCATCTGGCAGGTATTGTCATAGAGGCGGAGGCGGTTGGCGGGCACTTCCGGTTGGTTTTTCCGGCGCTGGGTGGTTACCACGTAGCAGTTTTCCTGGTAATCATAATACACCACGCCACTGGCGTAAAACACCTGCTTGTCTGCCGCCGGCACCCGGGAAGCCAGGAAAGCGCCGTAAGCGCGTACCGTATCCCGGTCCAGGTACAGGCCGCTGCTCACCAGCTTGGTCACATCTTTGGCCTCATCGGTGGGGATATTGATCACGATGCTATCGGGGTCTATCAGGCTTTTAAAGGAGAGCCAGTCGGTTTTCAGGTTTTCGCAGTCGGCTTCAATTTTGGCCTGCCCCTGGAAAGCCAGCGGGCGCCGGTTGGCCTTGAGGCGCACATTGCCGTAGTAGGAAAACTGAGGGCTCATGTGGAAGTACTCGTCTTTGGCTATTTTGCCAAAGCCTACGGTGGTTCCGGTATCGGCATGTACATCTTCAAAGTGGATGGGCCAGGGCGTACCGTCGCGGTCTACGTATTCGTAATCGGCATTTCCAGCGTAGTCATGAGCGCTGGTAATGTCCAGGGTAGCCCCGTAAAACTGATGGTAGGGATCCGCTATGGAGGCGGTAAGGGAAGCATTGGTAAGGGTGCGCATATCGGCCGCGGTATCGATGGCCACGTAGCCGGTGTCCGGGAATATTTGGGCATCGGCCACCTGGATCTGGGGCACTTTGAAGACCTCCAGCAGGTCGCGTTGCATGTAAAATTTGGCTTTCTCGCCCAGGAAGTCCAGGGAGTCCTGCTCGCCGTGTACGCTTACCATGCGGGCCAGGCCATCGCCGCCCTGTTCTTCAGTTTCGATGGCTTTTTGGGGGATGAGCCAGCGGGCATAGTTCATGTAGCTGATGTACTGATTGGCTTCAAAATGCTGATAGGTGGCGGTATCGTTGAGGGAAAAGTAGCCGCGCTGGGCGTCAAAATCCACCTCCGCATCGGCATTGGAGAGGCTAAAGGCCCATTCGGTTTGGGCGTCGGGACGGACGCGGAAGGCCAGTTTGGGGGATAGCAGTTTTCGGTTTAGGAAGGTGTAGTCCTGGGAGCGGGTCTCCGCGTTGAGGAATTCCATGAGGCCGCGGCCGTGCAGACCATCGGGACCATAAGCCAGGCGGCCGGTGCCCCGCATCCCGAGATCGCCGTACATGGCAAAGGGCTGCGCTGGCGTGGAAGTGGTATAAAACACGTCCTGGTAGGGCTGCCAGAGCACTTCCACCTGCTGGCCTTGAACGGCGGGGTAGCCGCCGGCGCCGGTTTGCTCTTCTATATCGTAGGTCTGGGCCAGGCCCTTGGTACTGTCCGGGAAAAAGTAAAAAGTGTCGGATACAGCAGTGCTCTGCAGGTAATCGATCCGGCCGTGGCCGCGTAGGCCTTCATTGCTCAGGGTAATGCGGTTGTTGAAAGTGCCTTTTCCGCCGTAGGCGCTCAGCCCTTCCGGGGGTGTTTCGGTGGTGAAGCCCAGGGAATAGTCTTTTTGCACCCGGATGGTTTGGTCCATATCGGGAAAAATACCCGCGCTGGTGAAAGTGCCATCAAAGGTGAGGCCCCGGGTGGAGGTATTGTCCAGGCTATCGATGGTAAAGGGCTCCAGCTCCACGAAGAATTCTTCGCGGTTGTACACCCCACCAAAGGTGCTGGGCTTATCATAATAGATATAGGAGTTGGTACCGCAGCGGAAAATGGGGTATTGGGAGTAGCTTTCCTTACCGGATTTATTGTTGGCCTTATCGATGAGCAGTTCGCCGGTCAGGTCTTGAAGGACGGTTTTCACATCCACCAGCTCGTACTGGTCATTCAGGTTTTTCTCGAAGCTCACTACTTTAAAGCGCATGGAGTCGATGTCTTTCATGCCGATCATAAACTCATCGTAACTAAAGGCAAATTGCTTTCCCCAGTAGTTAAAGCGTCCTGCGGAGATTTTCCCGTTAAAATCAAAGTCGAGCCCTTTTTTCATCTCGATCTTTTTGCCGGCGGGATAGAGGCCTACGCGCTGGGAGTCACTTAAGGCAATGCGGTCTATCCCGTTGATATCCAGCTGGTGGTTTTCCATGCTGAGCTGGGCATTGGGACCTTCTTCTACCCGGCTTACAAACTGGATCACGTCGTAATCCCGAATACCGCGTATATTCCGATAGTACTCGAATATTTTATCCTTGAGGATTACTTCGCGGCGGTCGTTGTAGTAGGTCACGAAGCCATAGATGGCCATGCGCATCAGGAAGCGGTGCGCATTGCCTTCGGTCATGCGTAGATGGTCCGCTACTTCCCGCGTGGTGAAGCGCTGCTGGCTCTTGCGGCTACGGGAGAGGTCGCGCAAGTCTAGCAAAGGGCTGCGGCGGTTCATGCCTTCGATGTCGCGCCAGCGTTGATCCCGGTAGTAATTATGACTTTCAAACACGACTGGGGCCTCGGCACCGCCGGTGTTAAGGTTGCTGAGCTGCATAAGGGGGCTGCCTACCTCCCAGCGCACGGTTTGGAATTTCATATCCATCTGGTGGTAGGTATCGTTGAAAGGGGCCATGCCCATACCTTCCTCTTCCCGGATAAGGGTAAACTCCTTTTTTCCGGGCAAAAAGCGCATGGTGAGTTTGGGGTGGTAAATGCTGTCTTCCTTCAGGTAAAGGCTGGTGGCCACATCTTCCGAGTAAAGCATATCCGGCCGCATAAGAAAGCGCTCAGCCCGGCCGCGTATGCGCAAGGTGTCTTTATAATAAAAGAGCAGTTCGGCCTTAGAAGCGTCATTGCCGCTGCCGTAAAATTTGGCCCCAATGACGGAGATGCCGCCCAAGAAGCGCACTTCCCCCGGCAGACGGGTTATTTTTACCCGTTTGCGCAAACTTCGAAACCGGGGAAACACCGCCGCCGATTCCTTACCGTTAAAGGAGGTGAGTTTTTCTTCAAAACTACCGTACACCGCTTGGTCCAAATAAGCTTTAAAGTGCAAGCGCACAGAATCAGCGGCGTACTCATTTTGAGCCACATCGATCTGGAAAGGCCCCAAGTCCACAAAGGCAGAATCGCGGCTGTAGCCCGCCCGGTCAAAGTAAGCCTGGCCCTTGGTGGCCTTGAGCTTATGAGAAAATGGGAAATAGCGAAAACTGGTTTTATCTACCAGGGTACTATCATTGCTATAATAGCCCCATAGCTGCACCTCCTCAAAGTCAAAATAGGGCTCCTCCCCCATGCCGTAAGTCCCCGCCGGGCCTTCTACCGCCCAGCGCAAGCGCCCATCGTTCCAGAGGACCTGCTCATGAAAACTTAAATACATGCGCTTAAGAAAGGGAACCGAACGGCGCGAAGGCTGGCCGGAAATAGGTTTAAAAAAATCGAGAAAAGCCTGGGTAAGGCGCTCATCCTTTTTTTCCTCCAGGCGGCGGATCACTTCCAGGAAGTACCGCCAGGAGGCAAACTCATCCACCCGTTTGCGGATCAGTTTATTGCTAATTTCGATGGTAAGGGCCCTTTCTTCCTTGGTATAATCCGCATCGTTCCACACCGGCTTAAAATGCATAAAAAGCGTATCGAGCTCCTCCTCTTCCAGGTCGCGCTTGTTTTCCTCTTCGAGGTATTCGCGCAACTTGGGCAAGTAAGCCGCTTGGTCCCCGGAAAATTGCAAAAGCTGCCCCTGGAGGACCAGCCCAAAGCCTAAGAAAAGCCCCAAAAGGCCGAACTTATTGAAAGAGACCTTGGGCAAAGGAGAAATAAAAAGAAGACGCATAAGCAAGATTTTCTG
>JAVLBR010000140.1:0-5655 GCA_031581125.1 Schleiferiaceae bacterium
CTAAGGTAGCGTAAGGCCATCCCAGGCCAGCTCCATACCCGCAGGCAGCTCCTCCAGCACCTCAGCATGCCGCCCCATGTGATGGCTTATGTGCAGGAAATAGGTCTGCTGGGCCCCTATGGCCTGGGCCTGCTCTATGGCAGCGGCCAGGTGAAAATGGGAATGATGCGGGCGGCGGTGAAGCGCATCCAGAAAAAGCACCTCCAGGCCCGCCAGCTTTTCCAGCGTCTCCGCCGGAAGCCGGTTTACATCCGTTAGATAAGCCACCTTGCCTACCCGGTAGCCCCGCACGGGAAGCTGCCCGTGCCAGGCCGGTAAAGGGTTGATCTCCAGGGGCCCCAGCCGAAAGCTTTCCGTGGGGAGCTCGCGGAGCTCAATTTGCGGCAGCCCGGGGTAGCCACTATTCTCAAAGATGTAAGCATACTGCTGCCGCAAGCGCTGCAATACCGGCGGCGTGCCATAGATGGGTACCGAATGCCCCTGCTGAAAGTTTACCGCCCGGAGCTCATCCAGCCCCGCCGTATGATCTTGGTGCTCATGGGTCATGAGCACCGCCTGAATATCATCCAGGTGGGCCCGAAGCAGCTGCTGGCGCAAGTCCGGGCCCGTATCTATCAGTACCCGGTAGCCCTGTTTGGCCACCACGGCACTACAGCGCAATCGCTTATCACGCGGATCATTACTCCTACACACAGAACAGCGGCAGCCCACCACTGGTACCCCTTGCGAGGTGCCTGTTCCGAGGATATTCCATGCCATGGCGGCAAAGATGCCTTAAAAATCACCAGAAAACCCCGGTCAACCCCCTGAATCTGCCTATTTTTGTACAGACCCAAAAAGATTTCCCAGCCCATGGAACGGATGATCCTCACCAGCGCGCAAAAGGCCCTCAAAATCAATCTCAACGAAAATATCTACGGCACTTTTGCCGAGATAGGGGCCGGCCAGGAAGTGGTGCGCCACTTTTTCCGTTCCGGAGGCGCCTCCGGTACCGTGGCCAAAACCATGAGTGCCTACGATAAGGACTTTTCCGATGCCATTTACGGCACCGAAAAAGACGGCCGCTACGTAACCGAGCCCCGGCTGCGGAAAATGCTCAATCATGAGTACAAACTCATCAAAGAGCGCCTCCAGCGAGACCAGCACCCCGATAAGTGCTTCTTTACCTACGCCAATACCGTGGCCACCATCAATTTTACCCGCAAGTTTAAGGGCCACGGCTGGATGGGGCTCCGCTTTCAACTGGCCCCTGGCCGGGAACCCAACGACGTGATCTTTCACGTCCGCATGAAGGAAGAAGAAGCTTCCCTCCAGCAGGAGACCATCGGCGTGATGGGGGTAAATCTCGTTTACGGCGCCTTCCATATCCGCAACAACCCCGAAGAACTCCTCAAAAGCCTCTACGACAACATCGCCAAGTACAAGGTGGAAATCGATATGGTCCATTTCGAGGGGCCCGATTTTGCCGGGGTAGACAATCGCCTCATGTCCCTTAAGCTCCTCAAGCACGGCATGACCGAGGCCGTCATCTTCGGGCCCGAAGGCAATAACATTCTCCCCGCCGCGCTCCTCTACAAGAAAAACGTACTGGCCATGCGCGGCAGCTTCCGCCCCGTGACCAAAGTGAATATCGACATGCTCAAAAAAGGCATCGATTACTTTGTCAACGAGCGCAAAGTAGACCGCGAAAAAATGGTCGTCCTCTTCGAAATCACCCTCAATAACTTAAAGGCCGAGGGCTCCATCGATGAACAAGACTTCCTGGACCGGGCCGAAATACTCTGCTCCTTAGGACAAACCGTCCTTATATCCAACTACCAGCAATACTACAAACTAGTAGAGTACTTCACCCGCTACACCGCCGAGCGCCTGGGTCTCATCATGGGCGTCACCAATCTCCGCGACCTCTTTGACGACCGCTATTACCGCGACCTCAAGGGCGGCATTCTCGAAGCCTTTGGCATCCTCTACTCCACCGATCTCAAACTTTACATCTACCCCTACAAGCCGGCTGATAAAGAGGAAATCCTCACCTCCAATAAACTCAAAATCCACCCCCGGCTCAAGCCCCTCTTCGACTACCTGGTATTCAACCGCCGCATCAAGGACATCGAAACCTACGACCCGGACATCCTCCATATATTCTCACGCGAGGTCCTCCGCAAAATCCGCCACGGAGAAGGCAACTGGGAAAAAGATTTGCCTGCATACGTGGACAACATCATCCGCGAGAAAAAGCTTTTCGGCTACCAGCCGCCCCGGGAAAACCAGCAAATCTCTTCTCAGGACGAGCAGGAGCAGCATTACGCGGAGTAGTGTAGGCCTCCCGGCCAAAGGAGCTAGCCCCCCGCCGGCTCCATTTTCTCCCTAGCACATTGGCCCTCATCATACCCTGTTTTTCACACAGTTAAACACCCCTGCTGAAATTCCCTGCCAGGAATGATGAAGGTGGCCATGGTTAGCATGAGCAAAACCGATAGCTTTGCCTCGTCTTTGGTTTTTTCGTGGGCCCTGCCCACCGAAAAATTAAAAGGGAATCAGGTGAAAATCCTGAGCTTTTCCTGAAGCTGTGAGTCTTAGTAGCAGTTTTCAGCCTCTTTAAAAACCACTGTTTCGCCCCGGCGAAATGGGAAGGTGCTGAAAATGAGACGAGCCAGAAGACCTGCCGGGACATATTATGTTTGCTTTCAGGATAAAGGCAAGCGTAGCATCCCGTTCGCGAGCGCGCCGCGCACTTGATTCTGCGTATTTTCTTTCCTGGAAGTTTTGTGTATCAACCTTTTAAAAAGAATTCTTATGCTTCACAAAAACTTCCTTCTCTTTCTTTTACTGGCCACCAGCAGCCTGGTGAGCGCACAATCCATCCCTTCCCGGGCCTCTTTTTTTGTAGGTCAGGGCCCGGATACCACTTACCTCCTGGTAGATTTTAAAGACACCACCTTTGATGCCAGCAGCATTTGGGGCTATGCCTACCAGGCGCCCAAAACCGGCTTAGACCTGCTGGAAGCGGTGGACAGCCTGGACCCCAATCTGGCCTTTTCTTACGATACGGCCAGCTTCGGTATCTACCTGGATGATGTAGCCTATCACCGCCACCTGGGCGAAGGGGGCATGCCCAATTTTTGGTCTACCTGGGATGCCCTTCGCTACGATAGCCTGGCGGCCAATATGGGGCTGGCAGACACCCTCCTGCCGGGCGGCCTATGGGGGCTGAGCTACACCGATTTTAACCCCGCCCTGGCGCCCGATACCCCGCGGGCCGCCATTGACCCCCGCGCGTATCAAACCAGTGATGTGAGCACCTGGCTGGGCAGCGGCCCGGATAGTGCCCTGGTGGTACTGGACTTTAAGAACGGCAGCGACACCGTATCCTACGGCTGGGGCTATCGCTTTAGCGACTCGGTAGCCGTAACTGCCGCCCTAAGTGCCATTGAAAGCGCCATTAACGGCCTTACGCTAAGCTACAGCGGAGGCCGCCTCACCCAGGCCAGCTACCAGGGGCTGAACGCCAGCGCTGGAAGTGGGCAAACCTGGCTGAGCTGGCAAGCCAGCAACCCCGGCAATTGGCAGCCCCGCGCCAGCACCCACATGAAGGCAGGTCACTGGCAAGGCTTTACCTTTACGGACACCGCCTGGCAAGACCTGCCTGAGCCCCGTCCCGGTACCCCGGCGAGTGCCAAAAGTGACATCGGCTTGCAAGACTTTCCCAGCCCTACAGCTGGCGCTTTCTACCCCGTACCGGCTTCTCGGCACCTCCATAGCCGGGCGCCTCTTAAAACGGTGAAACTGATTAACGCTGCGGGCCAAGTAGTGAAAACGGCCCGTTCTATGCCTCTTTCCGTAGCGGAACTCCCCGCCGGCCTTTACTGGGCAGAAGGGTTAAACCAATCCGGGCAGCTGCACCGCCAGGCCATTCTGATCCAGCCCTGATGAAAACGGCGGTAGTAGGCTGCCTCCTGGGGGCGCTTGCCCTGGCTCCCCCTATAGCCCGGGCCCAGCCGGAGCCTCCCGCAGATACCCTGGATTTGCGGGAGGCCCTGGCCGTGGCCCCCCTTCTTAGCGCCGATCCCTCCACCCTGGAGCAAGCCTTACCTATAGATAGTACCCGCAGACAAGCGCCCCTCCACCTGGGCCAGTTACTTCAGCAGCGTACGCCCGTATTCATCAAAGGATATGGCAGCAATGGCATTGCCACCGCCAGCCTCCGGGGCACCGGCGCCAGCCATACCAAAGTATACTGGAACCAGCTAGACCTGGGCTCTCCCAGCTTGGGACTGGCCGACTTAAGTACTTTTCCCCTTGCCGCCGTATCAGAAGCCCGTCTGCAATACGGCGTAGCCAGCTTAAACGCTGGAAGCGGTGCTTTGGGAGGCAATTTGCTTTTGCGTACGTCCCTTTCCGCCAGGGGAAAAACCAAGCTTCAGGGCAGCGCAGCTGGCGGCAGCTTTGGCCAGTGGCAAGGACAATGGGAAGCAAGCTACGGCCCATCCCGGTTCCGCTTTAAAACCAGTGTGTATGCCCAGGGCCAGCAAAACAACTATCCCTACCCGGATATAACCCAGAGAGGAGCGCCCCAACGGCGTATGCGCTTTGCCCGGAATGTACAACAGGGGATGGTCCAAAGCTTTCAAGGGCGCCTGGGCGATCGGGATTACCTGGAAGCTCATATCTGGTATCACCGCCTCAGGCGGCAACTGCCCCCTACCCTTTTAAGCAATCCTGAGCGCTACGACAGCCTTACCGATGAGCGGCTAGCAGCCGTAGCCACCTGGCATCATCAGGCCGCCGGCGGTAGTTGGCACCTTACCAGCGGCCTGGTAAACGCCCGAAATGACTTTGTGAACGGCTCCGATAGCAGCTCCAGCAACAACCATTTTCAGAGCTGGCAGAACCGCTGGACCTGGAAGGCCCAGCCGCATAAGCATTGGCGCTACCGGCTCGGTTTGGAATATCAACTGGTGCAGGCGCTAAGCCCCGCCTTCGCTACGCCCGCCCGGCAGCAGCGCATCGCCGCGGTGGCCCATACCTCCTGGCAAGCCCTGCCCTGGCTGAGCCTCCAAAGTACGCTGCGCTGGGAACACATCCAGCAGCGATTGCGGCCACTGGTGGGCTCGGTGGGGACGGTATTACATTTGGCCGAAGGCCACCAACTCAAGCTCAACCTAGGAACCAACTACCGCTTCCCTTCCCTGAATGACCGCTACTGGCAGCCGGGAGGGAATCCCGATCTGCGCCCGGAAAACAGTGTGAATTACGAAGTGAATTACCGCTGGGCTTCAAGGGATACCTCCGCAGCTTTCCAGTGGAACCTGCAAATAACCGGCTACCAGAATGTGGTAGACAACTGGATTCAATGGGCGCCCCAAAATGGGTTTTGGCAGCCGCGCAACCTTAAAAAGGTGCGCAATAGAGGACTGGAATGGCGGCCAGAAGGAAGCCTTTCCAGCGGCGCTTTTAGCTGGAAGGGCTGGCTGAGTTACCGCTTGGTATTTTCAGAAGTGGAAGCAGCTTATAACCAGGAGATACCGCTGGGACGGCAGCTGAGTTACCTGCCCCGGCACAAGGGAAGTGCAGGTACCGCGCTGGGCTGGAAGCATTGGCGGCTTAGTTATTTGCACCAATACACCGGCCCTTATGCCACAGTGGCAGACGGCA
>JAVLBR010000141.1:0-5631 GCA_031581125.1 Schleiferiaceae bacterium
CAACCAGCAAGAGCAAGATTTTAAGCTTCTGGTAGACCGCATTGCTTTGCAGTAAAAGAAGGTTTCCCATCATGCTTCGCGCCTTTCTGGGCGCTGCTGGTGCTTGTCAGGACCAAGGCTGCGTACGCCGCTAATACCCTGCGCTGCTAGGGGCGTTCGCTAGCGATCAGTTGTTTATAGTACGGCGTTACATGGAGAAGGCCTCCGCCATGCCGCGGTACGGGCACCGGGATAAGACCTCCGTGAATTTCCGCGCTTTCTCAGTGTTCCTCCGCCTGCCCCGCAGAATTGCGGGGTGAAATAAACAAGGAGCGCCAGCGACCACTCCACGGAGCACTGGCAGTCCAACATCCAATAGCGCAGAGATTTAACATATAGTGTTTGTTCAGACTTTCCGGTGTCTCGTCTAGAAAGTTCAAGAACGAGGCGCGAGCGGACGATAAAAGCGCAGTCTCACTATTGGCGAGATTGGACTTTATAGACAGACACTGAATAGGCTACGAAACCCTCTTTTGGCCGAAGGCCTGTAAAATAACCGCCGTTAAAACCACCAGGCCACAGCCGATCACGTTGTACCACAGATAGCCGATGGTGCCCATAAAGGAGAGCCATTCCCAATGCCACACCCGGCCAAAGTGGATGAGCAAAACTGCCGCTTCGCCCACCAGGGCCGCCCAGAATACGGCCCGTCCCTTGATCCAGCGCAGGAAAAAGGCCACGATGAAAATGCCCAGGATGCTGCCGTAGAAAAGCGAACCCAGGAGATTGACCATCTCGATCAGGTTGTCAAACAAACTGGCCGTAAGGGCAAAACCAATGGCCAGGCTGCCCCACAGCAGGGTGAGCCAGCGCGATACGCGCAGGTGCTGGGCCTCGCTCACCTCCCGGTTAAAAAGCCGGCGGTATAGATCGATGGAGCTGGTCGTAGAGAGCGCATTGAGCTCGCTGCTGGTGCTGGACATGGCCGCGCTAAAGATGAGGGCCAGGATAAGGCCCACCACCCCGGCGGGCAGGTATTCCATCACAAAAGTGAGAAACACGTAGTTGGTGTCTTTTACCTTAAACTCGGGATCTACCTCCAGCAGCAGATTTTTTAGCTCCTGGCGCAGTTGCTGGTCTTCGGCCAGCTGCTCCCGAAAGAGGGATTTGGCACTGGCGGAGGCCTCTCCGTGCCCGCCCGCTACGTAGCTCTCGCTGAGCAATTGGCGCGCCTCCTGGAGCTGCTGGTAGTTTTGATCGTAGCGCCCCTGTAATTCGTCCAGTTCCTCGCCGTAGCCTTGCTCTTCCAGCCGTTCCAGCGCCACTTCGTTGAAAAACAGCGGGGGCTGCTGGTACAGGTAAAAGATAAACACCAATACTCCCGTGAAAAGAATGAAGAACTGCATGGGGATCTTCAGGGCGGCGTTAAACATCAGGCCCAGGCGGCTTTCCCGCACATTGCGCCCCGTAAGGTAGCGCTGTACCTGACTCTGATCGGTGCCAAAATAGGAGAGGGCCAGAAAGAGCCCGCCCGTAAGGCCCGTCCAGAGGGTATAGCGCTGGTCCAGGTCAAAGCTGAAATCCAGTACCTGCATGCGTCCGGCGGTGCCGGCCAGTTCCAGGGCTACCGGCATGCTTACCTCCTGGGTAATGTGGTACACCAAAATGCCAAAAGCCAGCACCATGCCCAGGAAGATCACCCCCATCTGCCAGCGCTGGGTTACGCTCACCGCCCGGGTGCCGCCACTCACGGTGTACACGATCACCAGTATGCCCACAAAAAGGTTGGTAAAATTAAGGTCCCAGCCCAGGAGGGAGGAGAGCACTATGGCGGGGGCAAAGATGGTAAGCCCCGCTGCCAGGCCGCGCTGGATCAAGAAGAGGGAGGCCGCCAGGAGTCGGGTCCGCAGGTCAAAGCGCTGCTCCAGGTACTCATAGGCGGTGTACACCCGCAGGCGGTAATAGATGGGAATAAAAAAGGCCGCTATGAGCACCAGGGCCAGGGGCAGGCCAAAGTAAAACTGCACAAAGCGCAGGCCTGATTCGTAGCCCAGGCCCGGGGCGCTCAAAAAGGTTATGGCACTGGCCTGGGTGGCCATCACCGAGAGGCCTATGGTAAACCAGCGCATCTCGCCGCCTCCGCGCAGATAGTCGTTTACCGTCCGCTGATGCCGCGTCCGCCAGGTACCGTAGGCGGCTATGGCCAGCAGGGTGCCTATCATCACCGTCCAGTCCAGCCAGCCCATTAGCGGTAGTATTCGGTAAGGAAGTAAAAGGCGATGATCTCCGCGGCCAGCAGGAGCAGTACCAGGGCGTATACTTGCCGCCAGCGGCGGGAGCTGCTTCTATTCATCATCGGCGGACTTATAGCTGAGCATATTGGCCAGCAGCCGGTAAGCGCCGGGCACGCCCGCGGGCAGTTCCCGGAAAAAGCTGATCCCCGTGTACATAAAGGCGCCCTGGCCGTGTTTTGCCACCAGCAGACCGCCCTTGCGCAGGGGTTCGCCCGCGTCGTGCCAGCCCAGGGGGGCGGCATAGCGCTCGTTCCATTCCCCGGCAAAGTAGAGGCCCCTTTCCTGCACCCAGCCTTCAAAATCGGCCGGCCCCAGGGCATTGGGCGTATTGAGCAGCGGGTGTTTCGGCAGGAGAAACTGGGCCGGGGCCGTCTCTTCCGTCACCCGTTCCCGCGTGATGGTAAAAGGGTAGGGGCCTATGTTTTCGCTAAGGAGGTCGCGGCTGGCGGTATTGTATTGCACCAGGTAGTTGCCCCCCTGGCGCACGTAGGCCATCAGGCGTGGTTTAAGCTCGGGCAGCCATTCATTCACATTGTAAGCGCGGATGCCCGCCACGATGGCCTGGTAAGCGCTAAGGTCTGCCTCGCGCAGCGCCGCTTCATCCAGGCGGTCTACCGTGTAGCCCATGTGGCGAATGGCTTGCGCCACTTCGTCGCCCGCTCCGGGTATGTAGCCTATGCGTTGGCCGCGTTTGGCCAGTTCTATGCGTTGAAGCTTGATCTCTGCCGGCTGCAGCACCATCCGTTTTTCCACGTGGGGGTACTGGATCACGTCCAGGTCCTGAAGCGCTTCGCCCTGTTCATTCAGCAGGCGCAGAGTGGTGGTTTTCGCTCCTGCTTGGGGGGCCACGGTCAGCTTTACGCGGCGGCTGCTTTGGTAGGCCTGGCGGCCAAATGTGACCGAATCTGTCGAAAGCCGGGTGTCCCACTTTTGGGCGGCAGCCCCCAGGATCAGCTCCCGTGGGCCAAAGCTGCGCAAGGTGAGTTCCACTTCCTGGGGGGTATCGTCCACGAAGATCAAGTTGCGCGTGGCGGGCTGTGCCGTTACGGGCGGAACTACCAGCAGAGGTTCCTGCTGCTCGCCGTTTACCCGGTCGGAGTACTCGTAGTGGGCGGTAACCGGCAGGGCCAGCACCATATCATCCAGGCCCAGCAGTACTTGCATTTCCAGTACGGGTGGGTTTTCGGGATCGCCTATCTGCAGCGGATCTTCTACCTGAAACACCGTTTCGTAAGGCTTGCGCAGCCAGTAGGGTTGGGAAGTTTTGGTAAGGGGTTTCTGCTTGAGGGTGAGTTCCACGGAGCGGTTTTGAGGCAGGCGGGCCGGCGGACCGTAGGCGAGCTCCTCCGCCTGGCTGATGGGCCTTCGGAGCGGGCGCAGGTAGCGGGGCTCATTGGTGAGCATGGTCTCCCGCCGCGGAATGGGCGGATGTTCCGGGAAATAATAAAGCGGCAGCGGGCTGCGGTGGAGGATTTCCACGGTGAGGGGCACCGCGCTATCGGCCAGCAGGAAAGACCGCGGCGCGCGCACTTCCAGGTGCAGGCCCAGGCAGCGGGCTATCAAGTCCTGGACCTGGTCCATGTAGTAGTTTTTTTCGGGAATGGGCTGGCGCTGGCGCAGCTGGGCTTGCAGGGCCACCAGGGGGCGCACGCTTTGATGGGGCGCTTGGGGGTCAAATTGCGCGATGATCTCCGTCAGCCGGGCGGCGGGCTCTTCCCAGCCGTAGCGGGCCCAGGTGGTATCCACCCCTTCCAGCAGGTCGGCTTGCGCGCGCTGGCCCGCCATGTGCTCGAAGTATTCGGTTACCGCGCCGCGGTCTACCGATACGCCAAAGCCCTGGCTTTTGTGCTGGGTGCGGGAATAGCTGGCTATTTGGTTGCAAGACAGCCCCAAGAGGCCATTGTAGGCCCCCACGGCCTGCCCAAAGATGTCTTCCCGCACCTGCGCCAGGCTGTCCAGGGCGGGGTTCCACCAGGTGCTTTGGTTCCACACCAGGCGCCGGGCTTGCCAGGGTTCCAGGGCTTCCAGTTGGGCGGGAAAGGCATCTTCTTGAGCCGCCAGCGCAAAGGCCTCGCGGGCCAGTTGGGCGCTGGCCACGTGGTGGCCATGCCCGCCGTAGCTGCTGTCGGGAAAGCGGGTGATGATCACGTCGGGACGAAAACGGCGGATCACGCGGACTACATCGGCCAGTACTTTTTGTTTATCCCAGAAGCGCAGGGTTTCGTCGGCCGTTTTGCTGTAGCCAAAGTCCACCGCCCGGGAGAAAAACTGCTCGCCCCCGTCTATCCGGCGGGCCTGCATCAGTTCTTGCGTCCGGAGCACGCCCAGGCGGGCGCCCAGTTCCGGGCCTATCAGGTTTTGGCCGCCATCGCCGCGGGTGAGCGAGAGGTAAGCGGTGCGCACGTGGCGCTGGTTTTCCAGCCAGGATATTACGCGGGTATTTTCATCGTCCGGGTGGGCGGCCAGGTATAGCACGCGAGCCCCGTTCTGCAATTTGTGCAGGTCGTGCAGAATGTGCTGCGCCCCCTGGCGCGGTACCTGGGCAGTGGCGGAGCGGCCTGCGGCCAAAAGGAGGAGTACCCAACCGAGCTTCCGGAGGGTCGATAATAAGGTGTGTCGCATAGGGCAGAGCTCGTAATAACTATAAAGAAAGGCCAAAGCTAAGAAATGCAAGGCCGCTGGAGCGGTCTTAAAAACCGCCAGCGGATATAGGCCTGGCGGTGCTTTGTCCTCCTCTCGGAGGAGGTGGTCTCGCTGGAAGCGAGGGCAGGGGAGGGTTTGGAGCCGTGCTTTCCCTTAAGAAGGGTGTATTCGTTTTTATTTAATCGGGCGAGAGCGCCCTCCCCCGTCCTTGCCTGCGGCAAGGACACCCCCTCTCAGAGGGGGACACGAGCCGCGTCTCCCTTCAAGCTGTCTGAGGGATAGAATGCGGGGGAGTGGCTTACCGCTGCGAAGCACTGGGTAGCCTCACCGCCATATTCACCCCAGCCGCTTGTGGATAAAGACGCGGCGGTGCTTGTCCTCCTCTCGGAGGAGGTGCTCTCGCTGGAAGCGAGAGCGGAGGAGGATTTTCGTCATTTCCTACCTGCGGAAAAGATTGTTCAGTTTAATTGAATCCGGACTTGAGCGCCCTCCCCCGCCTTTGCCTTTGGTCTCGCCATAGGCGAGATCACCCCCTCTCAGAGGGGGATAACAACCGCCGCGTCTTGCCTTGAGCTGTCTGAGGGATAGAAAGCGGTAGAGCAGCTAAGCCCTGCGTAGCACATGGCCCACCGCTATATTCACCCCTACCGCTCGGGGATAAAGGCGCGGCGGTGCTTGTCCTCCTCTCGGAGGAGGTGGTCTCGCTGGAAGCGAG
>JAVLBR010000142.1:0-5600 GCA_031581125.1 Schleiferiaceae bacterium
TCGTCGATGGGCATCAGCTCGTAGTCGTCCTCGAAGACGTAATCCGCCCAGCCGTAAGGCTTTTTTCCTGGAGCGCATTGAGGATTTTCGTTTCGGTAAATCTAGATTTCTTCATATCGACAGCTTAAAGTTAGAAATTCTAATTTTAACCTGTCCAAAATTTGGGGGAGGTTGCATAAGCCTGCAGTACAATCCCGTCCCCGTGGGTCTTCCTGGGCACCAGGGCCGCCCGGAGCCCCTGGTCAGCTCGGCACTCTTTTTGCCGAGAGGCTATACTTATTTGGCTATTTTTGCCGTTCTTTTTCTCACCTGATAGCCCTACCCCTTGAGTGAATCGCTGGTCATAATCCCCACTTACAACGAAAAAGAAAACATCGAGCGCATGCTGCGCACGGTGATGGGCCTGCCCCGGGTGTTTCACGTTCTGGTGGTAGACGATAATTCGCCCGACGGTACCCAGCAGATCATCGGCAACCTGCAGGAAGAATACCCGGAACGGCTGCACCTCCTCGCCCGCAAAGGAAAACAGGGCCTGGGCACCGCCTACCTGGCCGGCTTCCGCTGGGCGCTGGAACGCGCCTACGCTTTTATCTTCGAGATGGATGCCGACTTTTCCCATGATCCGCACGATCTGGAACGGCTCTATCAGGCCTGTGCACACGATGGGGCCGACGTGGCCGTGGGCTCCCGCTACGTGCGCGGGGTCAACGTGGTGAACTGGCCCATGAGCCGCGTGCTGCTTTCCTACACGGCCAGCCGCTACGTCCGCGTCATCCTGGGCATGCCCGTAGAAGATACCACCGCGGGCTTTGTCTGCTACCGCCGGGAGGTACTGGAAAGAATTAAATTTAAAAGCATTAAATTTGTAGGGTACGCCTTCCAGATAGAAATGAAATACATCGCCTTCAAACTCGGTTTTGCCATCAGAGAAGTGCCGGTGATCTTTACCGACCGCTCCCTGGGTACTTCCAAGATGAGCAAAGGCATCATCGGCGAGGCAGTTTTTGGGGTACTCCTCCTTAAGCTGCGCAGCCTACTCCGCCGGTACCGGTAACCACAAGCCTCTTCGCAACCCTTCTTTTCCTTAGCCATGAAAAAGATCCTCATCAAAAACGCGCGGATGATAAACGAGGGACAGGTTCGGGAAACCGACCTCTTCCTTAACCAGGGCCGCATCGAAAAAATAGACCAAAACCTCAACCAGCGCGACAGCCACACCCAGCTCATCGATGCCCAGGGCCAGTACTTGCTGCCCGGCATCATTGACGACCAGGTACACTTTCGCGAGCCAGGGCTCACCCATAAGGCCACCATTTACTCGGAAAGCCGCGCGGCCGTGGCCGGGGGCATCACTTCCTACATCGAACAGCCCAATACCATTCCCCCCGCCACCACCCTGGAAAAACTGGAGGAAAAATATGCCATTGCCGCCCGCGATTCGGTGGCCAACTATGCCTTTAACCTGGGCGGGGCCAACGACAACCTGGAAGAGCTTAAAAAGGCAGATCCCCGCCGCATACCGGGCGTGAAAGTATTTATGGGCAGCAGTACGGGCAACTTACTGGTGGACGATGAAAAGGCCCTGGAAGGGATCTTTAGCCAGGTAAACCTGCCGGTGATCACCCACTGTGAAGATGAGCAAACCATCCGCAACAACCTGGCCGCTTATCAGGCCGAATACGGAGACGATATCCCCATCGCTTGCCATCCAGAAATTCGCAGCCGGGAAGCCTGCCTGGCTTCCTCCTCTTACGCGGTAAAGCTGGCCAAGCGTTTTGGCACCCGCCTCCACGTATTCCACATCAGCACCGCCGATGAACTGGCCCTCTTTGAGAATAAAACACCCCTCTCCCAGAAAAAAATAACCGCCGAAGCCTGCCTGCACCACCTTTGGTTTAACGACCAGGACTACCCGCGGAAAGGAACCTTTATTAAGTGGAACCCGGCCGTAAAAACGGAGGACGACCGCCAGGCTATTTTTCAGGCCGTCCTGGACGGCCGGATCGACGTGATCGCCACCGATCACGCCCCCCATACCCGCGAAGAAAAGAACCAGGTGTACACCAAAGCCCCCAGCGGAGGCCCCCTGGTGCAGCATGCGCTGCCGGCCATGATGGAATTTGTGCGCGATGGCAAAATGGAGATCACCACCCTGGTGGAGAAGATGTGCCACAACCCAGCTATTCTCTTTAACATTGAAGAGCGCGGCTTTATCCGCGAAGGCTACTATGCGGACCTGGTGCTGCTGGATCCTTCCCGCCCCTGGCGCGTAAAAGAAGACAACATCCTGGCCCAATGTGGCTGGTCGCCCTTTGAAGATACCACTTTCCGGGCGCGCATTAGCCACACCCTGGTCAACGGAACGGTGGTGTACGAAAACGGCCGGGTCCTGGATCGAACCCGCGGAAAAAGACTCACTTTTGATCGTTAGCCGCCTCCCACATTTGGCCGCAGGCCTACTCCTGCTCAGTACACTGCTGGGCCTGGCCAGTTGCCGGACCCAGGCCGAGGAACCCGTGCGGCCCGACTGGCTGCTACCGGAAGACAGCATGGTGATGATCCTTACCGATGTACACCTGGCGGAAGGCGCCCGCTCGGGTACCCGGGTGCTGGGCGATTCCCTGCACCGCCCCAGCGATTATTACAAAAAGGTGTACGAAAAATACGAAATAGACGCCGCCCAGTACGACAGCATTTTTAGCTGGTACAGTGCCCATGCGCCCCTGATGAACGAGCTGTATGCGCGGGTGCTGGAACGGCTCAATCGCCTAGAGGCGCAGCAGCAGGCGCGGGGGGAGAAGCCCGCGGAAGAAGATTAGGTAGAGTGATCGGCCTGGTAACAGCGGGCGGTATGCCGCAGGGTGTCTTCCAGGGGACGGAACTGGAAATCCGGCAGCGTGGCGAGTAGTTTATCACTGTGATAGTAGTGCACCTGGAGGGCCGTGCGGGCCGTTTCCCGGGTCACCGAGGGTTCCGCGCCGGTAAGCAGGCTTCGTAGGGCTTCGGCCCGCCAAACGAGGGCTGCCAACCAGGGCCGCACGCGAATGCGCGGGGCGCGCACCCCGAGGGCCTGGGCAATGCCCGTGAAAACCGCTTGATAGCTGGCATTGTGCCCCGCCACCAGATAGCGCGCTTCCCGGTAGGACCCCTGTCCCAGCAAGCGCGCACTACGGGCTACGTCGCGCACATCCACAAAACCGTTTACCCCCGTGCTGTAAAAAGGAAAGCCGCCGGCTATCTGGCCAAAGAATTTGCCACTGCCTTCCTCCCAGAAGCCGGGGCCCAGGATAATGCTGGGGTTGAGAATAACGGTGGGTAAACCTTCCTCGCTACCCCGCCAGGCTTCTAACTCGGCCTTGTACTTGCTGCGGGCATAGGCGGTGTTGCTCCGGCCGGGCACCCAGCGGCTGTTTTCGTCGCTGTGCTGCTGGCCGCGCCGCCGCCCCAGCGCCGCCACGCTGCTAATGTGCACCAGCTTCTGGACCCCCTGAGCCAGGGCTTCGTTTACCAGGGCCGCCGTCATGGCGGGGTTTTCCTGGAGGAGTTTGGTGCGGTCTTGCCGGGCAAAGCTCACCCGCGCCGCACAGTGGTAGAGCACGGTAGTCCCTGGCAAGGCCTTTTTTAGGTCTTCCGGGTCCAGCAGGTCGGCTTGTACCTTTTCCAGTTTCTTTTGCACCGCGTCCGGATCGTCAAAATAATAGCTCAACACCCGGTTGAGCCGCCGCAAGCGGGCTTCCCGCCGGTACAATACCCGCACGGTGTATCCCGCTGCCACCAGCTCTGCCACCAGGTGGCTGCCCAGCAGCCCGGTGGCGCCCGTTACGGTGTGTACCTCCGGCTCCTTCATAGGTGGCAAAGCTACGACAGGACCGTGAGCTCACTAATATTGGACTAGCCTGGCGAATGAACCTCTCCTTACCCCCAAACACCCTATTTTTGCCCTCTCTCCCAAAAAACCGGATCGCTTCATGAAAAACTTTGTGGCCGAACTGCGCTGGCGCGGCATGCTGCACGACACCATGCCCGGCACGGAAGAAAAAATGCTGAAAACCCGCCTGGCCGGCTACGTAGGCATAGACCCCACGGCCGACAGCCTCCACATAGGCCACCTGGTAAGCATCATGATGCTGCGCCACCTCCAGGAAGCGGGCCATACGCCCATCGCGCTCATCGGTGGCGCCACCGGCATGATCGGCGACCCCTCCGGCAAAAGCAAGGAACGCAATCTCCTGGACGAAGCTACCCTGCGCCACAATCAGCAGGCCATCGGCGAGCAACTGGATCGCTTCCTCGATTTTAGTTCCGAACGCCCCAATCGCGCTCTACTGGTCAATAATTACGACTGGATGAAGGACTTCTCCTTTCTGGATTTTCTCCGCGAAGTAGGCAAGCACCTCACCGTCAACTACATGATGGCCAAAGACTCCGTCAAAAAACGCCTCTCTGGCGAGGGCGAAGGCATGTCTTTTACCGAATTTACCTATCAGCTCGTGCAGGGCTACGACTTCCTCCACCTCTACCGCCGCCAGGGCTGCCAGCTCCAGATGGGCGGTTCCGATCAGTGGGGCAATATCACCACCGGTACCGAACTCATCCGCCGCATCGAGGGCGGGGAAGCCTATGCGCTTACCTGCCCGCTCATCACCAAAGCCGATGGCGGCAAATTCGGGAAAACCGAAGAAGGCAACGTATGGCTGGACCCCCAGCGCACCAGCCCCTACCAGTTTTACCAGTTCTGGCTCAATGCCAGCGACCAGGACGCCGGCCGCTACCTGCGCATCTTTACCCTGCTCGATCAAGCCACCATCCAAAGCCTGGAAGCCCAGCACCAGGAAGCCCCCCACCAGCGCCTGCTCCAGAAGCGCCTCGCCGAAGAAGTCACCACCCTCGTCCACGGTGCCGAGGCCCTGGCCACCGCCCAGGCCGCCAGCCAAATTCTCTTTGGCAAAAGCACCGAAAGCGAACTGCGCCGCCTCGACGAAAAACAGCTCCTGGACATTTTCGAAGGCGTCCCCCAATACGAAATCCCCCCGGCCCTCCTCCGCGAAGGGGTAGACATCGTAGCGCTCCTGGCCACCCACAGCCAGGTGTTCCCCAGCAAGGGCGAAGCCCGCAAAATGCTCAAGGCCAATGGCGTAAGCCTCAACAAAACCAAGGTAAGCCTGGATAAAACCGTTACGGAAGCCGACCTGCTCAACCAGCGCTACCTCCTGGCCCAAAAAGGCAAGAAAAACTACTTCCTCCTGCGCCTCAGCTCCTAAGCGCTATACGCCTCCCCTGCGCCGTGTTTTAGGCCTCACCGGCCAAATGTGCCTCGTCCCACCGGAAAGCTTTTCGTTTTTAAAGGGCGGCTTCACCGCTAGCCCCTTCTGTCCGTAGGGCGCAGGCCGGCAGGCCTTCTTTTCGATGAGCAGCGCCAGCCCCCCTCAGGTCTCCCCCCTGTCGGCCAGCCCCCAGCAGAGCCCACCGTATCGAAGCCGGTATTTGGAAGGAAACCGACACGTCTGACCCACCATAACAACAAAAACTCACCAGCCCCAACGCTTATGGTGCGGTAAGGCACCAAACCTTTCCCGCAAAAGCCCGTTTTTTGCTACCTA
>JAVLBR010000143.1:0-5545 GCA_031581125.1 Schleiferiaceae bacterium
TAAGTGACCTAAGGCACCGAATAAACCCCTGGTGCCCGGGCCCGTTACTGTAATGTTCTTTGTATCTTTGAGAAGATGTTTTTACGTAAACCAAATATCACTTTTCTTACCCTGCTAAGCCTGGCTCTGCTGGTGCTGGCGGTAAGCCGCTGTAAGCCAGATCCAAAAGGCCCTACCACGGGACCGCCGCCCTACCAGGCTACCCCGTATGACCTGGAGGTTCCGCAGGGCTTTCCCCCCGCTATAGTTCCCCCTGACAATCCCATGACCGTGGAAGGGGTGCGCCTGGGGCGCCACCTCTTTTACGAAGAGGCCCTCAGTGGGGATAATTCTATGAGCTGTGCCAGCTGCCACATGCAGCAGCGCGCTTTTACCGATGGCAAGGCCGTTTCCAAAGGCATAGACGGAATAGCGGGGCGACGGAGTGCCATGCCCCTTTTTAATCTGGCTTTTGAAGAAAAATTTTTCTGGGATGGCCGCAGTCTTACCCTGGAAGAACAGGCCCTCATCCCCATAGAAGACCCCATCGAGCTGAATGCCGATCTGGATACCGTGATCATGCGCCTGGAGAGCCGGGCGCTTTACCAGCGGCTATTTGAGGAGGCTTTTGGTAGTGCTGAGGTCACTGCCGATCGCATGGCCAAGGCCATTGCCCAATTTGAGCGCACCCTGATTTCTGCCAACTCCAAATTTGACAAAGTGATGCGCCTTAAAGATGGCACCCAGTTTACCCCCCTGGAAGACCAGGGCCGGGCCATGTATTTTAGCGAGGTGGGCGACTGCTTTCACTGCCACGGCGCCGCCGAAACCAGCTACCTGATGAGCGCCTTTGGGCGTGAGCTCCAGTTTGCCAATAACGGCCTCAAAATGCAATACCAGGACGAGGGCCGCGCGGAGGTAACCGGTAAGCCCTCCGACGTAGGTAAGTTTAAAGTACCCAGCGTGCGCAACGTGGAATTTTCCTTCCCCTATATGCACGATGGCAGCATTCCCAACCTGGACAGCCTCGTGGGTTTTTACAACTTTGGCGGGCACAAACATCCCAACATAGACCCCAACATGAAGGCCGCGGGCGAAGGACGGGGCTGGACACCGCAGCAGCGAAACGCCCTAAAAGCCTTCCTGCAAACCTTCACCGATTACGAATTTCTCCAGGATACCGCCTACTCCAATCCCTTCCAGTAATGGCCCCTTCCCCGGCAGCTGTAGGGTCCTAAGCGGTTTTTCCGGGCGCAGCGCCGGGCACGTAAACCACCTTTTTGGTTTTAAAAAAGGGCTCTTTAAAGTAGCCCGATAAATCATGCAGCTCATGGGGAATACCCTGAAGCTCTGCGCTTAAATCACCGCCTTTGAGGGCCAACAGGCCACCCGGCGTTTTACCGGCCCGCACCTCGGGCGACCAAACGCCCCGAATCCAGCCTAAAAAACGCGGCATCTGCGTGACCGCCCGGGACACCACAAAGGAGAAAGGGCCTTTGACCTTTTCGGCCCGCTGGTGGGCCACGGTTACGTTTTCCAGTGCCAGGGCCGCCACCGCTTCTTCCACTACGCGGACCTTCTTTTGAATGCTGTCTACCAGGTGAAAATGGCAATGGGGGTACAAAATAGCCAGGGGAATGCCGGGAAAGCCGCCGCCCGTCCCCACGTCCAGGACGGTAGCCGCTGGGGAGAGCTTCTCCACCTGGGCTATCCCCAGGGAGTGAAGCACATGACGTTCGTAGAAATGTTCCATATCCCGGCGCGAGATCAAATTGATCCGTGCGTTCCAGTATTCATAAAAAGGCCCCAGGGCCTCAAACCGCTGGCGCTGTGCGGGCGTAAGGTCAGGGAAGTAATGCTCGATAAGGGCCATATTGTCCATAGGCCGGCAAAGGTAGCCTTCCGGTAGTACTTAGTGTTTGTCCATACTGGCCGGTGGCTCGTCTAGAAGGTTCAAGAACGAGGCGCGAGCGGACGATAAAAGCGCAGTTTACTGGCGTAAATGAGCATTTTGAGGCCGATCGCAACGAAGTTATTGGACTTTATAGACAGACACCACTTACCGCCAGCGCCGGGGACGCCACCCCAAAAGCCGCACCAAGTGCTGCAAGGAGGTAGCCCCGGCCCAAAGGGCCTCCCAAAAAGGGAAAGCATACCAAAAGCGGGCGCTTCCCTGCAGGTGCCGCACCCAGGCCATCATCCCGTAAGCGTAGCTCAGGCGCCAGGCCAGGAGCGCCAGCACTATCCACCAGGGGCCCACCAGGAGCGCCACTGGTAAGGCCGCGTAGAAGTAGAGCTGCAGAGCGCCTTCGGCAGCGAGGCGGTAGCGCCGCCCGGGGGTATACCGCCAGCCGGTACTGTAGTGCCGGGCCTTTTGCCGCCACCAGGCCCGCCAGGTGGCGGGTCCTTCCGAAGTAGTAAAGGCCGTCTGCCGGGACATAATGGCCGCTGCCACAGGCCTCTGCGAGCCGGTAAGCAGCAAGTCATCATCGCCCGAGGCCAGGTCGGCGTGCTTTGCAAAGCCCCCCGCGGCCTCGTAAACAGAGCGGTGATAAGCCATATTGCGCCCCACCCCCATGTAAGCCTGCCCCGCCTGGGCGGCCGCCCAGTACTGGAAGGCCGTTTGCACTGTTTCAAAAGCCACCAGCCCGCCGAGCAGCCCCTTCCCGGTGAGGCGTCCGTAGCCGAGGACGAGCCTCTTTTGGCCGAAGGCCGCCCCCATCTCCGCCAGCCAATGCCGCGAAAGGGGCCGGCAATCAGCATCCGTAAGCACCAGGTGCGGATAGCTCGCCGCCGCTATGCCGGCCGCCAGAGCGCCCTTTTTACCCGGGCCTTCGGCCAAATGTGGGACCGGCCGCAAACGGGAATCCCGGGCTGCCCAGCGCGCTAATACCTCCCCGGTAGCATCGGTGGAGCCATCATTTACCACAATGAGTTCGAATTCCGGATGCAGCTGTTCGAGCCAAAGGGGCAAGTGGGCTTCCAGGTGGGAGGCTTCGTTGCGCGCACAGATAAGAAGCGACACCGGCGGAGCCGGCGGGCCAGGGGGATCAAAAGCCTGCCGTAAACCGCGCGCCAAAAGCGCATAACGGCGCCCATGCCCGTAAATGAGCAATAAGGCCGCCAGGCACCAAAGCAGGTATAGGAGGATCCATCCGTAGGGCATAGCCACAAAGGTAATGGGCGGGCTTACGCTCCGGGCATTTACCGCTATTTTTGCGCGATGAAATTTGCCCTAGCGCAGCAAGATGAGAAAACGGCCGCCCGGGCGGGCCTGCTGGAAACGCCCCACGGCCGTATCCATACCCCCATTTTTATGCCCGTGGGGACCGTGGCCTCCGTTAAAACCGTGCACCAGCGCGAACTGGTGCAGGACCTCAATGCCGAGATTATTCTGGGCAATACCTACCACCTTTACTTAAGGCCGGGCACGGGCCTGCTGGAGCAAGCGGGCGGGCTGCACGCTTTTATGAATTGGCAGCGGCCCCTGCTTACCGATAGCGGCGGTTACCAGGTCTACAGCTTGGCCGAGCAGCGAAAGATTACGGAAGAAGGCGTTCGTTTTCGTTCTCACATAGATGGCTCGCCGCATTTTTTTAGCCCCGAACAGAGCATGGCCATTCAACGCAGCATAGGGGCCGATATCATTATGGCCTTTGATGAGTGCCCGCCCTATCCGGCCAGCTACCAGTACGCCCGGGAGAGTATGGAACTGACCCACCGCTGGCTGGCCCGGGGCCAAGAATACCTGGCGGAAAATCCGCCCCTTTACGGACAAGAGCAAACCCTTTTCCCCATCGTGCAGGGCAGTACCTACGAAGATCTGCGCCGCCATAGCGCAGAAACAGCGGCATCCTATGCCAGCTGCGGGGTGGCCATCGGGGGCCTTTCGGTGGGCGAGCCGGCCGAAGAGATGTATGCCATGAGCGAGCTGGTATGCCAGCACCTGCCGCAGGATAAAGCCCGCTACTTAATGGGCGTGGGCACCCCGGCCGATTTACTGGAAAACATCGCCCGGGGGGTAGATATGTTTGATTGTGTGATGCCTACCCGCAACGGACGAAACGGCATGATTTTTACGCAAGAAGGTATCTTGAACATTAAAAATAAAAAGTGGGCAGATGACTTTACGCCGCTGGACCCGGCCGGGAACACTTACGTGGACCGAGCGTACAGCCGGGCCTATGTGCGGCATCTTTTTGCGGCGCGCGAATACCTGGGGCCGCAAATCGCCAGCCTGCACAACCTGGGCTTTTACCTCTGGCTGGTCCGGGCGGCTCGGCGCCAAATCATAGAAGGGACTTTTGCCCGGTGGAAGGACCAGCTGCTGCCTAAACTGACCCGTAGATTATAGCCCGCTGTGCTCCGCAAGATCGATCGTTACATCCTCGGTAAATTTTTGGGCACTTACGCCCTCACCATGGCCTTGATCCTGGCCATTGCGGTGGTGATAGACATCAGCGAAAAAATTGATGACTTCATAAACCAGGGGGCCCCGATCCAGGAGATCATTTTGGATTATTACCTGAACTTCCTGGTCTTTTACGGCAACCTTTTCAATGCGATGATCGTCTTCCTCGCCACCATTTTCTTCACCTCCCGGATGACCAATAACAGCGAGATCGTGGCCATTCTTACGGGAGGCGTGAGCTTTCGGCGTCTGCTGTGGCCCTATTTTGTGGGGGCCCTGCTGGTAGCGGGGCTTAATTTCTACCTCAGCCATTACGTCATCCCCACCACCAATCAAGACCGACTGGCCTTTGAAATGGCCTACTTCAACAGTCGTAATGAGGGGGAACGCTTTAAGAATATCCACCGGCAAATATTCCCCAATCACTTCATTTACCTGGAAAATTACAACGAGCGCCGGATGACCGGCTATCACTTCAGCTATGAAGTCATGGAAGATTCGGAGCTGCGCATGAAGCTCATGGCCGACTACATTCGGCGCGATACCGGCAGCGGCACCTGGAAGCTGGATAATTATTACATCCGCCGCATAGATAGTACCGGCCAAGAGCATCTCCAGCAAGGCCGCCGCCTGGATACCAATTTCCGTTTTAAGCCGGAGGAGATCGTCCCCCGGCTCCACACCGTAGAGATGATGCCTACCCCCAAGCTCAATCGCTTCATAGCCAAAGAAAAAATACGGGGATCGGAAAACATCAACCGCTACCTTCTGGAAAAGCACGGCCGTACTTCTACGCCCATCTCCACTTTCATTTTGGTGCTGATTGGCGTGAGCCTTTCCAGCCAAAAAACCCGGGGCGGCTTGGGGCTCAACCTGGCCGTAGGGCTATTGCTCTGCGTGAGCTACGTGTTCTTTATGAAGGTTACGGTTTCCTTTGCCACGGTGGGCTCCATGGCGCCGCTCCTGGCCGTTCACGTGCCCAACCTGGTCTTTTTGGTGCTGGGTTTATGGCTCTACTGGCGGGCGCCTAAGTAGTGTCTGTCTATAAAGTCGGTCAGCTTCGTTACGCTTGCTCCAAAAATACTCATTTACCCTAGTAAACTCCGCTTTTTGGAGCTGCGCAAGCCTCGCTGACCAACTTTCTAGGACAGACAC
>JAVLBR010000144.1:0-5514 GCA_031581125.1 Schleiferiaceae bacterium
CTAAAGGCGCCCTACCTTTGTAGCTATGGAAAAGAAGCGTGACATCCGCAGCCTAACCCGTGAACAGCTACTAGACTACTTTGCGGAGATAGGCGAGCCCCGCTTCCGCGCTACCCAAGTGTACGAGTGGCTGTGGCAAAAAGCCGCGCGCGACTTTGCCAGCATGACCAACCTGCCCAAAAGCCTGCGGGCGTGCCTGGAAGAAGCCTTTGTGATCAATCACATCCGGGTAGACCAGATGCAGCGCAGCGCCGATGGCACCATAAAAAACGCCGTTAAGCTCTACGACGGACACATCGTGGAATCCGTCTTGATCCCTACTGGCCACCGCATTACGGCCTGCGTAAGCAGCCAGGTAGGCTGTAGCCTGGATTGCAGCTTTTGCGCCACGGCCCAGCTCAAGCGCATGCGCAATCTCAACCCGGATGAGATCTACGACCAGGTGGTGGCCATCACCAATGAAGCCGAAAGCCTCTTTCAACGGCCCTTGACCAACATCGTCTTCATGGGCATGGGCGAACCGCTTATGAATTACAAAAACGTGCTGGCGGCGGTGGAGCGCATTACCAGCCCCAGTGGCCTGGGCATGTCGCCCCGCCGGATTACCCTCAGCACCGTAGGGCTGGCCAAGCTCATGAAAAAACTGGCGGATGACCAGGTGAAATTTAACCTGGCCCTTTCTCTTCATTCCGCCCGGGATGAAGTGCGCAACCGCATCATGAATATCAACAAGGCCAACCCCGTAGCGGCCCTTGGCGAGGCAGTGGAGTACTGGTACGCCCGAACGGGCCGGCGCCTCACCTATGAATACGTGGTATGGAAAGGGGTAAACGATGCACCAGAAGACGTGGCGGCGCTGGTGGCCTTTGCCCAGCGGGTGCCCAGCAAGGTAAACCTGATCGAGTACAACCCCGTGGAAGGCACGGACTACCAGCAGGCCGACGAGGAACGCCTCCAGGCTTATATCCAGGCCCTGGAACAAGCCCGCATTCCGGTAACGGTACGCCGCAGCCGCGGAAAAGATATTGATGCCGCCTGTGGCCAATTGGCCAACCGGAATGTAGCCGGGGTGGAAGCTTAAACTTACCGCATCAAGACCAAGCTTCCCTGCGCTTCGGCTTCCAGGAATGGCTGGTTGCGCTAGCAACAATAGCAAAGCTTTAGCCGTAACTGCCTCCTCCCTAGCTCCACTTGCCTTTAAATTAAGCTTCTTTAAGGAGACCTTTAAACCCGCTGCCATATCCTACCTTTGCCTGCTTATGGCATCTCTGCAAACAATTAAAGCCCCCATCGAGGAAGAAATGAAGGCCTTTGAGCCCAAGTTTCGCGATTACATGGCCAGCAAGGTGCCCTTGCTCAACCGCATCACTTACTATATCTACAAGCGCAAAGGCAAGCAGCTCCGCCCTATGCTGGTTTTCCTGAGCGCCCGCCTCCACGGCCCCACGGTGGATAGCAGCTACCGGGGCGCGGCTCTGGTGGAGCTCATGCATACCGCCACCCTGGTGCACGACGATGTGGTGGACGATGCCGACCAGCGCCGCGGCTTTTTTAGCCTCAATGCCCTCTGGAAAAACAAAATCGCCGTACTGGTGGGCGATTACCTGCTCTCCCGCGTGCTGCTGCTCTCGGTAGAAAACCGCGAATACCAACTCCTGCAAGTCATCAGCACCGCCGTGCAGGAAATGAGTGAAGGGGAGCTTTTGCAAATCGAAAAAGCGCGCCGGCTGGATATCACGGAAAAAGTGTACTTCGACATCATTCGTAAAAAAACCGCCAGCCTCATCGCCTCTTGCTGTGGGATAGGCGCCGCCTCAGTAGGCGCCCCGAATGAAACGGTAGAAAATATGCGCGCCTTTGGCCTGCTGCTGGGCACCGCCTTCCAAATAAAGGACGACCTCTTTGACTACCAGCAGGAAAACCGCACCGGTAAACCCACCGGCATAGACATCAAGGAACAAAAGATGACCCTGCCGCTTATTTACGCCCTGCAGAACGTCTCTCCTACCGATAAAAAATTCATTATCCGGGTGGTGAAACGGCACAATCACAACCGCCGTAAAGTGGAAAAAGTAATGCAAATGGTGCGGGCCTCCGGCGGCCTGGAATATGCCGAAACCAAAATGCGGGAACTCCACCAACAAGCCCTGGAAAAACTGCACCGCTGGCCTGATAACCACGCCCGCCAATCCCTGGAACAGCTTTCGCATTACGTGATCGAACGCCAGAAATAAATAATTTCTTAGTTTCGTGGCGCTCAACTTAATCAATCATCATGCACATGGAAAACTTAGACCAATACCTCCAACCGATCCTTAACCTCATCTTAAAATACGGCCTGAAAGTCTTGAGCGCCCTGCTGGTGCTCATCGTGGGCCTTTGGATTATCAAGCGGCTGCAAAAAGTCTTCCGCAAAATCCTCCAAAAACGGGACGTAGATGCTAGTCTTACTCCTTTCTTGACCAGTATAGTGGGCGCCGTGCTTAAGGTGCTGCTCCTCATATCCATCGCCAGTATGCTAGGGGTCGCGATGACCTCCTTTATCGCGGTTCTCGGGGCCGCCGGTTTGGCAGTGGGCCTAGCCCTACAAGGCAGCCTGGCCAACTTTGCCGGCGGCGTGCTTATTTTGATCCTCAAACCCTTTAAAGTAGACGATTTCATTGAAGGAGCGGGCCACAGCGGCACGGTAAGAGATATTCAAGTCTTTTACACCTATCTCACCACCCCAGCGGGCCAGGAGATATCCATCCCCAACGCCCAGCTCAGCAACAACGCAGTGAAAAACTACAGCTATCACCCCAACCGGCGGATGGACCTCACTTTTGGTATCGGCTACGGAGACGACATCGATAAAGCCAAAGCCATCCTCCACCGCCTGGCCGAAGCCGAAGAAGGTATCCACAGTGACCCGGCCCCCGACGTCTTTGTGGAAGCCCTGGCCGATAGCAGCGTAAACCTCCGGCTGCGGGCCTGGGCCAGTAATGGTGACTTCTGGGGGGTTTACAACAACTTCCCCGAAAAGGTCAAAAAGGCCTTTGACCAGGAAGGCGTGAGCATCCCCTTCCCCCAGCGCGACCTGCACGTGGTGGAAGACCAAACCAAGTGATCTCCTTCCGGCCCCGTATTTTGAAGCTTAAAGTTTCATCCGGACATCTGGAGCCTATTCCAGCACCCCAATAGGTAGCGCGAAAGGCTGATAGAATTGTAACCCCGGGGTGTGAACCGCGGGGAACGCAATCGAGAACGCCCCCCAATCCATACCTTTGTGCTATGATAGCACTGGACCACACGCTTTTATCGGAAGATTTGCTGGATAAGCAGTTTGCCTGCGACCTGAGCCAATGCCAGGGCGCCTGCTGCGTAGAAGGCGATGAGGGGGCGCCCCTGGAAAAAGAAGAGGTGGATACCCTGCGGGAAATTTACCCCGCCGTAGCACCTTACCTCCGGCCAGAGGGCCGGGCCGCCATCGAGGCCCAGGGCACCTCCCAGGTAGATCCGCTGGACGATGAACCGGTAACGCCGCTGGTCAACGGCGCGGAGTGTGCCTACGCCGTATTTGAAAATGGCACCGCCCTCTGCGGCATCGAAAAGGCCTGGCAGGCCGGGGCCACCGCTTTTCGCAAGCCCCTTTCCTGCCACCTCTACCCCATCCGCATCACCAAGTATCCGGATTACCACGCCCTCAATTACCACCAGTGGCCCATCTGCGACCCCGCCTGCTCGCTAGGCGCTTCGCTCCAAATTCCCGTATTCCGCTTTGCCCGCGAGGCGCTTATCCGGGCCTACGGCCAAAAGTGGTATGACGAGCTCGAGGAAGTGGCCCAGGCCTATGAGGAGCAGTGTCGCCAGGAGGATGTTCCCCGCGACCCCGAAGCCGAATAAAAAGTAAGAATATGCGGCAGCTTATAGCACATTTGGCCGGCAGGCCCCTCCAAAAAGCCGCTCAAGCCCTGCTGCTGCCCCTGGTGATGGCCGGTACGCCGCTGTACGGACAGTCGCAGGAAGAAGCCCGCCAGCAGGTCCGCCGTATCCTTACGCGGCCCGTGGCGGAACTGCCGCTGGAGGAAAAGGCGCTGGAAAAAGGCATTTGGGAAGCGCTGGCTTACCTGGCCATAGACAGCAGTCAGCACCCGGCAGATACCGTACTGCGAGAGGCGGTGGGCGATCAGTACCAATTTGGGAAAGACACCCTGCAGGTAAGACTGGTAGAACGAGATGATAATGGTTATCAGCACTTTGCCGTTCCCTACCGGCGGGAGGGCCGTCATTTAATCCTGCCGCCTTCCCCGCGTTTCCAAGCGGCCCAAAAATGGGAAATCCGCTACCTCAAGGCGCCTTATCTGGCGTTGGACATGGACGGGCTGCGGGTTTTCTTTCGCCGGCGCAGCCCAAATTAATGGCTACCTTTGCCGGCCTAAAAACAGAAGCATGTCTGCCGACCGCCAGAATCTGGAAATTGCTAAAATCCAGCGCGAAATAGAAAATTACCTGAGCCTGGGCAGCACCCAGATGATCTTTGATTACCACGAAAAGGCAGGGGGGCAAGGCACGCGGCTAGACGTCATTACGGTAAATCCCCGGCACAATCAATCGTTTCTTTTTCACTCCACAGAGGGCTACGACAAGATCGATGCCCTCAATCAAATGCTGGAATACGTAAAAGAACACCGCGATAAAAAGAACTCGTACACCATTCAGTGGTCGCTTAAAGGCGAAAACGAACTGCATACGAGTTATTTCCGCGCCAAGGACATTCCCGAGGCCATCGATAAGCTTCACTACGGCCGCGATCCCAATGGAATCACCATCTTTAGCGTGGTGCTCAATCCTGTAAGCTAGCGTGCTTTAGGCGCCAAATCTCTCCCTCAAAACCGCCATTAGTAGGCCCTAAGTAGAAAACAGAGGCCCCGAAAGAGGATAACAAAGGCTTTCTCTCTCCGCTGCTCGCTCACAAAGCCCGCAGCCACGCGCACTCATCCAGTCCCCCACTTCAAAAATACCGGGGAAAGGAAGGAAAAATATCTTTGTATATTGCCCACCAAGGGAACTATTTACGCATATTATGGAAACCAAAAAGGGTAGAAAAAAAGCTAAAAAGCCGCCTTCGCCGAAAGAGCCGCCCGCCGAGCTTACAAAAAAAGATTATATCCAACGGGGCGTGGTGATTTTAGTGATTGCGGCCATTCTTGCTACAGCACTTTACCTCACTCAGTATTTATAGGCACTGTGCTCCGCTTAAAATTTTGTAGCTGCCAGGTTTTTGTCCTCTTTTCCTTAAGGGAAAATTTAGCGCACAAGCGTTGACCAGCAAACACTTGCTTTTCTCAAAATTTTTTTACTTTCGAATAAGGAACCAATCATCAGGGTAATTATGAAAGTAGATAGGAATCAGCTGGACCTCGTTCAGCGGGCAGCGGTGGTAATGCTCATCCTGGCCATTGTGGCCATGGCCCTGTACATTACTTAGTGTCTGTCTATAAAGTCCGATAGCTGCGTTATGCTTGCTTTGAAAAC
>JAVLBR010000145.1:0-5499 GCA_031581125.1 Schleiferiaceae bacterium
TGCCTGCTGCAATTGGAGCTTGGGCGGCTGTAGGTAACGAAAGGCCAATTGTGGCTGTTGCAGGTGATGGCGGACTTTGCCAATACCTGGCGGAATTTACAACCTTGGTAAAATATAAAATGCCAATAAAGCTAATTGTTTTAAATAATAACGAATTAGGTAAAATAACCAAGGAACAACGTGCAGGTGGCTGGGACAAATGGGCTACTGATTTGGTAAATCCAGAATATGCAACAAATTGCGGAGGCTTAGGAATTAAAGCGATTGACCAAAAGGATATAGAAGAAGCAATGCACCAACTTTTCACTCATGAAGGTCCTGGACTTTTGGAGGTTCGTGCCGATGTGAAATTAATTTAAAAACGGTGTGCAACAAGGTGTATAGTGCATACCCTACGGGATACGCACCATACACAGACCATTACAGATAAATTTACCGTGTCGTAAGCTCCCGTGCACGTAGTATTGTGAATTCTTCTTACAACCGCGCTCAAGGAAGCCTTAGCCCGCTTGCAAAGCACCATCCAAAAACTGCAAAAAAGGCAGCGCAGCGGCAAAATCGGCGCTCAGCTCCTCCAGCAATTTGGGGCTGCCGAGCTGCTGCGGGGAAAGGGGCCGGGAAAAGACAAAGTCTTTAAAGCGCAAGAGATCTATGTGGGGATGATCCGGGGGGTAATCGCGGGGGGCTACCTTAAGCTGATCGCCCTGGAGGGTTCCGAAACGGGCCCGGAAGGGCTCCGTCTGCAGGGCGGCCCGCAGCTCCGCGCCCCGCTGGTCTATGTGCGCCCGGATGGCGGCCAGGGTGTCCCGCGCAGGCCGGTAAATACCACCACCAAAAAAGCCCTCCGCCGGGTGGATGTGCAGGTAGAGCCCGGCCTTTCCCCGGCCCCGGTTGATCATAATGCCAAAATGGTCTTTGTACGGGGGCTTATCGGGGTGAAACTTGCGATTGTTGTTGATCCGCGCCACCGACCTTTTAGGGTCTTGCCAGGGCATGGTATCCACAGTGGCCAGCTGGTCGTAGAGCGATGCGGTAAAGTCGATCACTTCCTGCCGCTGCGCCTGGTAGCGCGCCCGGTGGGCATCGAGCCACTCTTTGTCGTTGTGCGCCGCAAGGTCTTTCAGAAAGGTGAAAAGCGCGGGGGAAAAGTGCGTCATAGAAAAAAGAAGTAAGGGAGGAGCCAAAAGGTTTGCAGCATAGGGTCAACCAAGCCCAAGCGCTGTGTAATTTAGCCCCATGCTTTCAAAAATAAGGTAGTCTATGAACACCGCTCTCAGCCCTTTTCACCTGGCCATTCCGGTAAGCGACCTGGCGACTTGCCGTCATTTCTACCGGGAAATCCTGGGCTTTAGGGAGGGGCGCTCCCACACCCACTGGGTAGATTTTGACTTTTTTGGCCATCAGCTGGTGCTGCATTATAGCCCGGAAAAAACGGCCGTGCAGCACAATCCGGTAGATGGCGAGCAGGTGCCGGTGCCGCATTTCGGAGTGGTACTGCCCTGGGCAGCCTGGGAAGCCTTTGCGGCCCTGCTCCGGGAAAAAGAGGTGCACTTTATCATCGAACCCACCATCCGCTTCGCGGGCACTCCGGGGGAACAAGCGACGCTCTTTTTCCAGGACCCCGATGGCAATGCGCTGGAATTTAAGGCTTTCAAAAACCGGGACCAACAGCTCTTTGCCCGCTAAGGCCGCGGAACGCCTCCCTACCGGACTACGGCGCCGTTTTCCGCTTCGGCAGGCGGCGCCACAAAGCGAAGGCTGCCATCGGCGTTCTCAGCCATGAGGATCATCCCCTGACTTTCTACGCCCCGGAGCTTCCGCGGGGCCAGATTGGCCACTACCGTCACCCGCTGACCCGGCAAATTGGCCGCATCAAAATGCTGGCGTATGCCCGATACGATGGTACGTTGCTCGAAGCCCAGGTCTACCCCTAGTTTTAAGAGTTTATCCGCCTTGGGCATTTCCGCTGCCGCCGTAATGGTCCCCACCCGGAGATCTTGCTGGGTAAAGGTCTCAAAATCCATCTCCTCTTTCAGGGGAGGATGCTTTTCTTCCGCGGGGGCGGGTTTTTCTAGTTTTTGCTTTTGCGCTTCCACGGCCTCATCACTCACCTTTTCGAAGAGCAGGTCGCCCTTCTCCACTACATGACCAGTGGGCAGCAGGTCCCCCTCGCCCAGCTGCTGCCAGGACCTGAGCGGCAAATGCAGATAGCCCCGCAGCCGGTCGGCCGCAAAGGGCAGAAAGGGCTCCATCAATTGACTGAGCAAGGCCGCCGTCTGTGCCGCCTCGTGCATCACGGTTTCGGTGCGGGCCGGATCGGTTTTCTGGGTTTTCCAGGGCTCTTCTTCGGTTAGGTATTTGTTCCCTTCCCGGGCCAGTTGCATCATGGCCAGCTGTGCTTCCCGGAAGCGGTAGCGTTCCAGCGCGGTAGCCACCCGGTCTGGGGCCTCGCGACGGGCCCCCTGGAGCTGCTCTTCTGCGGCGGTAGGGGTCCCCGCCGCCGGTACTTTGCCCGCATAATACTTGTTAAGCAGCACCAGCACCCGGTTTACAAAATTGCCCAGCACTGCCACCAGCTCGTTGTTGTTGCGGTTTTGAAAATCCTTCCAGGTAAAGTCATTGTCCTTCGTCTCGGGGGCATTGGCGCACAAGCAGTAGCGCAAGGCGTCTTCCTTCCCGGGGAAATCCGCCACGTACTCGTGCAGCCACACCGCCCAGTTTCTGCTGGTCGAGATCTTGCGGCCCTCCAGGTTCAGAAATTCATTGGCCGGCACCTCATCGGGCAGGTGGTAATCGCCGTGCTCCATGAGCATGGAGGGAAAAGTGATGCAGTGAAAGACGATGTTGTCCTTGCCTATGAAGTGTACCAATTTGGTATCTTCCCGCTGCCAATAGTCCTTCCAGCGTTCGCCCAGCAGCTCCTTAGTGGCCGAGATGTAGCCTATCGGCGCATCAAACCATACGTAGAGCACCTTGCCCTCCGCCTGGGGCAGGGGTACCGGCACGCCCCAGTCCAGGTCGCGCGTCATGCTGCGGGCCTGCAGGCCGTCACCACTCTGCAGCCAGCTCATGCACTGGCCGTACACATTGGGCTTCCAGTGCTTGTGCGCCCGGATGTACTGTTCTATTTTGCCACTAAGGTGGTCCAGGGGCAAAAACCAATGGGTAGTTTCCCGGCGTTCGGGACGGCCCCCACTGAGGCGGGAAACCGGATTTTTGAGTTCCATGGGGCTCAAACTGCTGCCACAACTTTCACACTGGTCGCCATAGGCTTCTTCGAATCCACAGTTGGGACAGGTGCCCTGGATGTAGCGATCGGCCAGGAAACTCTGGGCCTCCGTATCGTAATACTGCTCCGTGGTCTTCTCCACCAGGGAGCCCTGTTCGTATAGTTTGGTGAAAAAATCCTGAGCCGTTTCCCGGTGAATAGCTTTGCTGGTCCGGGAAAAGATATCGAAACTGCAGCCGATGCCTTCCAGCCCCTTCCGGATCACCTCGTGGTAGCGGTCTACTATCTCTTTTGGGCTACAGCCCTCCGCCTGCGCCTTCAAATTGATGGCCACGCCGTGTTCATCCGTGCCACAGATAAACTGCACATCGCGCCCCTGCTGCCGCAGGTAGCGCACGTAAATATCTGCCGGTAAATAACAGCCGGCCAGGTGACCTATGTGCACCGGACCGTTGGCATAGGGCAAAGCGGCCGTAACGGTATAGCGCTGGGGCGTAGCCATAGTGATAGAGCTTTTTAGCAGGGGGCAAAGGTACCACATAAGTCACGAGGCTATGCGGCAGCACTTCTTACCTTTGCCGCGCTTTTGAGTAGGCCTGCCGGCCAAATGTATTTCGTCAGCACATGAAGCTTCACAGCCAAATTTTCGGACAAGGGAGCCCCCTGATCATTATGCACGGGGTTTTTGGTATGGGGGACAACTGGAAAACCCTGGCCCGCCGCTGGTCGGAGCACTACCAGGTACATGTGCTGGACATGCGCAATCACGGGCGAAGCCCTCACAGCGAGGCCTTTTCCTATGAGGTGATGAGCGACGATGTACGCGAATACCTGGCAGACCATGACCTGTCCTCAGTCCATCTCCTGGGGCACAGCATGGGCGGCAAGGTGGGGATGCTCTTTGCCTGCCTCCATCCGGAACACACCCGGAGCCTTATCGTGGCGGATATTGGACCCCAATCGTACCGGCCGCATCACGACCAGGTAGTGTCCGCCCTGAAGGGCCTGGATCTTTCGCAAGTAAGCAGCCGGCGCGATGCTCAGGAACAATTTGGCCCGGACCTACCGCAGGGCGTGCGGCAATTTTTACTCAAAAACCTCTACTGGGAGGATAAAGAAACCCTCGGCTGGCGCTTTAATCTGCCCGTGCTGGCTCGTTCCGTAAGGGAAGAGACGGCGGGCCTTCCGCCACAGGCGCAGTATGATGGCCCCGTGCTATTCGTACGGGGTGGCCGTTCGGATTATCTGCCAGACGAATCCCTCCCCCAGCTGCACGAGCATTTCCCCCAGGCGCAGGTAAAAACCCTCCCGGAGGCCGGCCACTGGCTCCATGCCGAACAACCGCAGCCATTTTTCGAGCTGGTCATGGACTTTTTAAGCGGGCAGTAAGCGCTCTTCCAAAGAGATTTCCGAACCGAAAAAACGCCGGGCTACTTGCGTAAAAGCGGGGGTGTTTTCACTCACGTAAAAATGCGTTTCCGGAAGACTTGCCTCTCTTAGCAAGCCCTTCTGCTGCAGCAGGGCCTGCAAGGCGAGCGCTACGCCATGGGCCGAGTCTACCACCCGAACCCGCCCCTGGTAGTAAGCTTCTATTTCTTCCTTTAGGAGCGGGTAATGGGTGCACCCTAAGATAAGAGCCTGGATACGCCGAAAGGCTTCTTCAGAGAGGTAAGTATCAATGGCGCCACGGCTCACCTCCGTTCCAGCAAAGCCCTCTTCTATAAGCGGCGCCAGCAGCGGGGTGGCCTTGGTGGCCACCTCTAGCTTCGGCTGTAAAGCTTTTAAGCGCTTGGCGTACACCTCAGAGCGGGCGGTGGCCCGGGTAGCGATCACCCCTACGTGATCATAACCCTGGTCTACGACGAAACGGGCCGCCGGGTCAATCACGTTGAGCCAGTGCACCTCCGGGAATTCCGCCCGCAGGATATCGTAAGCGGTGGCGGAGGCACTATTGCAAGCAATGACGATGGTTTTACAACCTTGCTCGATCAGGAAACGGGCGATGCGCCGGCTATAATCGGTAATGGTGGGGGCGGATTTGTCGCCGTAGGGGGCATGCCGCGTATCCCCAAAATAGATAAACGATTCATGGGGTAGCAGCGCCCGGACGGCTGCGGCCACCGTGAGCCCGCCCACGCCTGAATCGAATATACCAATGGGCCTTTCCATACCTGGCTACGAAGCTACAAAAAGGGGCCCCGGGATAAAGCCAGGATTTTAGCTCTATCACGGGGCCCTTCGAAAGCCTTTGAAGTCCGCCGAAACAGGCG
>JAVLBR010000146.1:0-5452 GCA_031581125.1 Schleiferiaceae bacterium
CTAGAAAGTTCGCTAACGCCTGTCCCGACTTTTTCGGGGAGGCGCGAGAGGACGATAAAACCGCAGTCTCGCTAGAAGCGAGATGAGGATTTTGAGGACGATCGTCTCGCCACGGGCGAGAGACTTTATAGACAGACACTATTTAATGGGGTAGCTTATGCTTCACCAGGCCGTATAGAAAGGTACCCAGCGCCGCACTGGCTATGACCACCAGCAGGGGAATGTACCCCTGGCCCAAAAGCACAAACATGGGCCCCGGACAGGCGCCCGTGAGCGCCCAGCCCGTGCCAAAAATGGTGCCCCCTAAGAGGTAGCGCCACAGGCTTAGTTTCTTATCGGGGATCACGATCGGGTGGCCACTCAGATCGCGCAGCTGCCGGCGCTTGATCACCTGAATGAGGATCACGCCCAGCACCACCGCGGAGCCTATGATGCCGTACATGTGAAAACTTTGGAAATGAAACATCTCCTGGATGCGGTACCAGGATATGGCGCCAGACTTGGCCATTACAATGCCAAACAAAGTGCCGATGGCTAAAAATTTAAGGTATTTCAAGGTATTGCGTTTTTAAGGGTTAAAGGATGCTAAGCCGCTCTGAAAACGACTCAGCGCTTGGTGGGAAGGAAAAAATAGGAAGGGCCTCAAAATAAAAGGGGCCAAACCAAATAGCTCACCGCCATACCTCCCAGGAAAAAGCCTATCACCGCGATAAGGGAAGGCAGCTGGAGGTTTGACAAGCCACTTATGGCGTGCCCGGAGGTACAGCCCCCCGCGTAGCGAGAGCCAAACCCGATCAGGAAGCCGCCCAGTACCATCACCAGCCAGCCCTGCAGGCTGGAAAATTGCTCCCAGTTAAAGACCTCTTGCGGCAGCACCCCCTTATCGGTCCTTTGAAGGCCCCAGCTTTCCAGCATTTGCCAGGTCTCCGGGTTGAGCTGGGGCGTTTGGTTGGCATCCAGCCAAAGCACCGAAATGCTCCCGCCCAGGAGCCCGCCCAGCACAAAAACCAAGTTCCAGCGGTGCCCCCGCCAGTCTATGTCAAAAAAGCTGCTGTGCTTGCCCGCCCCACAGGCGGCACACATCACGCGCAAGTTGGACGAGACCCCGAAGGTTTTCCCGGTAAATAATAAAAGCGCCATCACCAGGGTGATAAGCGGGCCCGATACGTACCAGGGCCAGGGTTCACTCAGCCATTGCATAAAAGCACTTTGCATAAATCGTCACTTTTCTGTGTCTAAACATTGAAATTTTCGGCCTGCAAAGAAGCATCATTTCCCCCACCACATTGGTGATATCCGTCACCTCCCCCACCGCCTTTGGTTTACCGGCCTGGGCCTGCCGGCCAAATGTGATTCCGGCCGCGTGCTGCCCTCGTTTTTTTTTGGGCAATACGGAAGGCAGACATCTTTGCCAGGCACACCGGAGTAAACATAAAACTAGAACCCCTTAGGAAGCCAGGTGTTTTGAGCTCCAGGCGCCGGCGGAAGGAAAGTTTTCCTGGGTTGCTGTAATAAATCAGGCCCACGCGCCACAGATCTACCAGAAATAATTTTTAAAAACCCCCTTACATTATGCCAAGCATTTTAAGCACCCTCTTAAGCCTTAGCCTGGTGATGACCCTGGCAGGAAGCCTGCAAGCCCAGCTCCTTTACGAAGTAAAATCGCCCGGTGGTAAGGCGAGCCACCTCTTTGGCACCCTTCACTTGATGAAATCAGGCCACCTAAAAGCCCATTACCCCAAAGTGATGGATGCTTACCAAGCGGCCGATAAGGTGGTGGTAGAAACCGTCATTGATAGCAGTAAGCTGCCGGCTCTGGGGCAGATGGCCTTGCTTTCGGAAGGCGAATTGAGCGATCTCTTTACCCCGGAAGAATACGAGCAAATTAAGGAAGTAATGCCCCAGTACAGCTCCTATCCCATGGCCATGCTGAAGCGGTTTAAACCCATCCAGTTACTGCTCATGATCACCATGAAACAGTACCAAAACCTGGAACTCCCCATGCAGGTGGCCAGCGGCACTGCGGTAGACCAATACTTTGCTACCGCCGCAAAGGAGCACGGCCAGCAGGTGGTAGCCCTGGAAAGCCTGCGGGAACAATTCCACCTGCTTTTTAACGAGCTCAGCGATTCGGCGCAAGCCGAGATGCTGCTGGAGACCCTGGACAACCCCGAGGAAGGCCAGGCCTTGGCTCAACAGATGGCCCGTCTTTATCAAAACCAGGCGCTGGAGGATCTGGGCCAGCTCTACCAAGACCACAAGGAAGATTTTCAAAACATGAGCTTCCTACTGGAAGAGCGGAACCAACGATGGATGCAAAAGCTGCCCGCTATACTCGATGAAGGAAACGCTTTTGTGGCCGTAGGCGCCTTGCACCTGCCCATGGAAGAAGGACTCCTGGCCCTGCTGGAAGCGCAAGGTTATGAGGTAAATGCCACAAAACTGCGATAGGTTTCCCGCGAGATTGGGGCTCCTTTGGCCGCCAGGCCCCGCAAACAAAACTGCCGCACATTCATTATCTTGCCCTTTCTATTTCTCATGAAGGGAACTGGCAGCCAATGCGCCGGGTTCTCCTAAATTTTTCTCTATGCGAATGATGACCAAATGGTATGTGGCCCTGGCTGTGCTGGCCCTGGCAGCCTGCAGCGAAAAAGAGATAAACCAACGGGCAGCTTACGCGGAAAAGGTGGCCCGCCATCCCATGAGTAAACTGCTGGAAGCGCAGCGCGACCAAAAGCCCCCCAAAGGTCCCCAAGCGGATAGGCCCGATCTGGCTTTTGCCCATAATTTTTTGATGACCATGGACCCCGCCCTCGGCAGGCCGGCCCCAGAGCGCCTCGAACAGGCTTATGTCCAGATGCAAGCCCTCCAAAGCAAGCGTCGCGATTCTATCCCGCCCCTCCAATGGACCGAGAGAGGGCCCTCCCAGGTGGGTGGACGGACGCGCGCGCTCATGTGGGACCCCAACGACAGCAGCCACACCAAGGTGTGGGCCGGCGGGGTAAGCGGGGGCCTGTGGTATAATGAAGACATTACCCTTTTCAGTAAAAAATGGCAGCCCGTAAATGATTTTTGGCGGACCTTATCCGTTACCGCCCTGGCTTATGACCCCACGCAAACCCAGACCTTCTACGCTGGCACGGGGGAGGGGCAGGCCCGGGCTTCGCAAGGAGAAGGGATATGGAAGTCTACCGATGGGGGAAGCTCCTGGCAGCAGCTGCCCGCCAGCAAGGACTTTACACATATAAATGACCTGGTGGTGCGGCAAGAAAATGGACAGGGCGTGCTTTACGTGGCGGTTAAAAATGACGATTACCAGGGGTTTACTCCGCCGCCCGGCGTGGAAGGTCTATACCGATCTACCGACGGGGGCAGCACCTTCCAGCAGGTACTGCCCACGGTGAGTGGCCAAAACTACCCCTACGCCCCTATGGACTTGGAAATAGGCCCGGATAACCGCCTCTGGGTGGGCTCCATAGATGCCACGCCTACCCAGGGAAACCGCGGTGGGGGCGACGTTTTGTACAGTGATGACGGACAAAATTTTACCCGGGCGCTCAACACCAATGGCGACCGGGTAGAGATAGGCGTGGCCCCTTCCGATGCTGCCGTGGTATACGCCATTATCGAAAACAACAGCACCGTAATGGAACTCTACAAAAGCCTGGACAGCGGGGCTACCTGGCAAACCATGAGCAAACCCGATGATGCCGATCCCGGTATCCCGGCCTACGACTTTTCCCGGGGCCAGGCCTGGTACGACTTAATTGTGCAAGTAGACCCCAATAATCCCGGTACCATAGTGGCCGGGGGAATAGACCTTTTCCGCAGTAAGGATACCGGGCAGAGCTGGCAGCAGCTTTCCCACTGGACTGGTAGTTTTGGTTACCCGGAAGTACATGCTGATCAGCACCAGTTCCTCTTTGCCCCCGGCTCTTCAGACCGGGTACTCAACGGAAACGACGGAGGCGTGTACTACGCCGGCAATTTTTCCAGCAACTTTCCTACCTGGCGCAAGCGCAATAATGGCTACAACGTCACCCAGTTTTATGCCGCAGCGGCGCACCCGCAGGCGGGCAATGAATTTTATCTGGCCGGCGCGCAGGATAATGGGACCCAGCTCTTTCAGGGGCCTGGCCTGGTCAATACCCGGGAAGCCACCGGAGGCGACGGGGGCTTCTGCTTCATAGACCAAGACGAACCAAACGTCCAAATAACCAGCTATGTGTACAGCAACTTTCGCCTCAGTACCAATGGGGGACAATGGTTTAGCGATATGCAGTTGAGTAGCAATAACCAGGGGCGCTTCATCAATCCCTGCGATTATGACGATAGCTTGGACATCCTCTATGCGGCGCGCAACGTGCTCCAGATCACCCGGGTGCGCGATATAGGTAATGCGGGGGGTTTAAAAGAAGAAACCCTGCTGGCCCGCGGTATGCAATCTATTCCCAGTGCGCTTAAGGTTTCGCCGCACCACCGTAGCAGTACGACGCTATTCGTGGGTACTAATTCGGGCCAGATCCTCCGGATAGACTCGGCCGATGGGCAAAGCGGTACCCCGCAGGTACAGGACCTCACCAAAACCAATCTTCCTACCGCTTATGTAAGCTCTATTCAAGTAGGCGCCCACGATGGCGAACTGCTGGTTACCTACTCCAACTACGGGGTGCCTTCCGTATGGCATACGCAAGATTCCGGTGCTACCTGGCGCAATGTAGGAGGGAATTTGCCCGACATGCCCGTGCGCTGGGGGCTGTTCAATCCCCGGGATTACGACATAGCCGTGCTGGCCACCGAACTGGGTACCTGGATGACTTATGACTTAAACGCCAGCCCCGTGGTATGGCGCCCCGCCAATAACGGCCTGGCCAACGTACGGACCGACATGCTCCAACTGCGCCAAAGTGATTATACCTTGGTAGCAGCCACCCACGGACGCGGGCTATTTACTTCCCAATTCGAGAGCGGCATCGGTCTTCCCGAACTGGCTTCCGGTAAGGCAGCGGACTGGAAGGTGGAGGTGTACCCCCAGCCTGCCTCGGCCTTTATTCAGCTGGAGTGGCGCCCCCGTTCGGTAAACAAGGGCTCCTTTGAAGCGCGTTTGCTATCCGCTACGGGCCAATTGGTACAGCGCTGGCAATGGGATACTTCGGCGGGCCAAAAGCGACTAAGCCTAGCGGAACACCCGCAAGGAACTTACGTGCTAGCAGTACAGGCGGGCGGCCGCCGTTACCGCCAGCAGGTAGTGATCCAGCCCTGATAAGTGCCTGTCTATAAAATTCAGGAACAGCCTGTCCCGAAGCATTCCGGGGCCTGTCCCGACTTATTCGGGGCCTGTCCCGATTATTTCGGGAAGGGGCGTGAGGAGGATAAAACCGGAGTCTCGCCGGTGGCGAGATGAGGATTTTGAAGCAAGCGTAATGAAGCTGACCGGCTTTTTGGACAGCCA
>JAVLBR010000147.1:0-5317 GCA_031581125.1 Schleiferiaceae bacterium
GAAAAATTTTTGCGGTGCATGGTATATGGGGCTTTACAAGCCGCTATTTTACAGAAGTTAAGGGGTATTTGCAAGTTTTTTGGGTTTATTCCAGAGTAACCTAGGGTAAGGACCTTTTAAAAATGTAATTTAAAATGTTGGACTTGGCCTTATTCCACCTCGTCCCAATTGAGTACCCAAGCTTGCTTTAGAGGGATATCAGCCTGAACCGCATTGTCCAGATGCTGGTAATTCTGAAATAGTTCGGAAATTATTTCGTCTTGACCCCAGAGCCGGACATTGAAAAATTGGCTAGGAATTTCCCGGTCCACGCTGGATTTGTAACCGCCCCATGACACAAAGAGGCCATGTTCAGCCTTAAAGTTATGCATCACTCCGATAAGCTGGTCCAAGGTGGCTCGATCTACCGGGTCATCACCAGACTTAACCTGTACGCATATTTTGGGACTGCCAAAGCCCATGGGTTCTGGGGCCGCCAATATGTCCACGCCTTTATCTGGACCTTCTGGTGCCTGATAAGTTACGTAACCTTTTGCTTTAAGAATGGCGTTAATCAACCTGGTTAACTGATGGCCTCTGAACCGCTGCTGAAGGTATTTGGCAATTTGGTCTTTCGCGTCGATTTCAAGATCGCTGGGTAGCTCATCTGTATCTCCTATTTCGGCATCCTGGTTTGTGCCCTTTTCAGCAACGTTTAGATGCCTGTGGGTTACCTGCCAGTTGTTTTCCGCCATATTCTTGATTCGCTCTTCCGCCTTATTCCGTGTGATCCGGCAAACGGTCATAAAAGCACCCAGCGAATGAAGGAGGTCTTGGTCAAAACGAGAACGAGGAATATCGGTGGCAAACCATCTAACATCTCTTTGGTGCTGAAAGAGGGGGTCCCCACTGGATTCATGCCGATATGCTGACAGGACTTCTCCGATGTGAATGGCTCGCTTGAGCTTACTGGGTAGAATTACCCAATCTCCTTCTTTGATGCGATGGGCCATGGGCCAAATTTGACTGGCCCAGTTACGAATGCGCCCCTTTTTGCTCATGTCATAGTACTCAACAAGATACTTCTTCAGCTCCTCCTTGTTTTTGACTTTACTTAAATCCAGGTTAAGCTTGTCCCAGGTGAGATAAATTTTACCGTCTTCCAAAAACCGCTTCTCGTACTCGCCATTACTTCCGGCGCGGAATAACCATATGGCCATATAATTTTATTTTTAAAAATGTATGTAAAAGTGCCGCATTTAGGTGCTATATTTTTTGTCTAGCGCCTCGAACTTTCTAAAGTGTACTTGCTTATCTGAGGAGGGGTCATTTCGTCCTTCATAGCAAATATCTGGAAAATGATCCTCCGGCGCGAGGTTGTAGGCGCAATAGCCAGGCGGTATATTTTTTAAAAGATTGTATTTGCTCACCAAGTGAGGAGGTTTGTCGCTGGTTGAATTTTCCGAAGCCTGCCTGGTTTCACTGAAAAGACTATAATTAAAAATGCATAATTTACCGGTGTTGAGTCTAGTTATCAATATTTTCACATAATGAAAATATATTGTCAAATTGATTTATTTCAATCATTTCTAATAAGTTCACCCTTAAGTTTTGGAATCGTTCAACGGCTTCAGCAAAACTCACATCTCCATGATTGCTTTCTGAACTAGGCTGTTTTGAGCCAATTTTTTAGTTAATTGCCCTTTAATTTATTATATGTATCCTCCGTTATAGATCGCATATGCTACTAATTATGTGGTTCTATGCTATTTTCTATCACTTTTATTTCTTCATTAGATAAGTCATAATTACTAAATATGAATTGATCTAGTTCTTGGGTTTTTGCTTTTTCACCTACTAAACTAGCTTTAGTCAAGTTCGAAATTTTCTGTTCAAACGCTGTAGTGAGTACTATTGGCATAGTCTCGACATAGGCTTTTGAAAGTGAAAAGTAACCGCCACGCATTTTGGAAACAATTGCGTCTAAATAGAATAAGGTTACTTTAGAGTTAAGCAAGCCTAGTAAAAACAAATCATTCGAAGGAATGAAGAAGGCTGTTTTATTTAAATATGCACCAGCCGGTATTTTTGTAAACTGGTTATTCATCGAGGTTTCGGGCCAGGCAATCTTCTCCTTCTCAAACTCCTCATAATAATCGCAGGCCCTCAGTTCCCACCAATAGTGGCCCCGATCATGGCGTTTTTTAGCATTTGCTTCGTATTGCCCCAGGTGTTTCATCACAGCAGGGTAAGCCTCCGATATTCGGGCAAATGCCTCTTTTTCCGTAAGTTTGTCACCAAACCACTCGCGGGTATCGCCACTGCGGAATAATATCAAAAACTTATCACTCTCCGGCTGCTTATAGCGCTTAATATCCCGGCCCGCCAAAAAGGGTTTGATAATATCGGCGCTTCCGGGGTCTTCCGCAATCAATGCCTCCCGCTTTGCACGGTCTATCACAAAAGCTTCGTTGAGACCGGTTAAAACACCCCTGTAAATCTTGCCATCCACGTATTCGCCCAGTGGCGTGCCCTTGCTGCGCAGTTTGGCCAGCAGCTTTTGCACGGAAACATCGGTTAAAGTCCAACCGGCCGGCTGTAAATAGCGGCTATCCACTTCATAGGCATTTTGCTGCACGTAAGCGGGTAAGGTCTCTTCAAAGTCCAGGCTTTTTATGGTTACGCTTTCAAAGCGGTGGTCGTCCGCTTCCTTTTTAATGCGCATAATACAGGGGTAGGTGGTGGCTTCTTCAAACACCGGCAGATCACCAAAATCAACGATAGATTCAATATTTGTTGTTTGCAGATAGTTGCGCAGCTTGGCGCCGTAGCCGGCCCGCATCCACTTGTTGGGGAGGATGTACACAAATTGCCCGCCTTCCTGCAACAACTGCAGGCCCAGCTCTACAAAGTACACGTACATATCGGCCGTACTGGTGTAAGTGCTGTAGCCTTGCTGCAGGTAGGGTTTAATGGCTTTCAGCTCTTCCTGCCTGATGTAGGGCGGATTGCCGATAATGGTATCAAAGCCGGTAAAAGCACCGTCTTCGTCCAGCACCTCCGGAAATTCAAAGCGCCACTCAAAGGCCTGTTCATAAATGGCATTGTTACGGATTGCTTCGATAGAATCACGTAGTGTATCTGCCTCTTGCCGGTACTTTTTTAATTTTTGCTCAAACTCAGCCTTTTCTTTTTTACCCAGGTCAAACATCTTAAGCTGCGTGAGCATATTGGTTACTTCCCCTTCTACTTTGTAGAGCCTTTTGGCCTCTTTGCTGTTCGCGTTTATTTCGGTGCGGAAGTCGCTCTTAATATCGGCAATCAGCTTTTCCATTTGGCGTTTTTGCTCTTTGCTCTCCGCGTGGTGGTAGGTTTTCACGGCGCTTTGATAGACCTCAATGCTATACTTACTTTTTCGGAGGGCTTTTTTCAAATCTTCCTCCAACCCAAAGCGGCTGATCAGTGAGTTGCCGCATTTTATATTGATGTCGATATTGGGCAGTGTTTCCAGCGCTGCTCCCGCTGCCGCGGGATGAGCACTTTCCGCAGAAGACGCTGCTTCACCATTCCGTCGGGGAGTGCGGTAGTAGGCGTTCTTCAGCAGCTCTATCCAAAGGCGCAGGCGGCAGATTTTCACCGAGTTGGGATTGATATCCACCCCGAAGAGGCAGTTTTCGATGAGCGTTTGCTTTTCGTGAAAGAGCGTTTCCTGCACGCGCTGGCTCTCCTTGCTCTGCGGATAGTAGCGGAGAAAATCGCCGTTTTCGTCGGTGATGATCAGCTCGTCGTTGGCAATGCTGATGTCGTAATCGCGCAGGGTTTTGCCGTCTTTATCCTGCAGGATGTTGAGTTCGCTTTTCAGCGCGATGATCTCGTTGAGCGCAGATACCAGAAAGTGCCCTGAACCAACGGCGGGATCGCATATTTTCAGGCTGTTGACGATCTGGTTTGCCTCCGTCCGGTCGTCTATTTTGTTGTAGAGATCTTCAAAGTTGGTACAGTGCCAGTTTTTACGTTCGTTAAACTTTTGTAACACGGCGCGCCGGATGGTTTCGCGGCACATATACATGGTGATGAAGCCCGGCGTAAAAAAGGAGCCGTCTTTGTACCCGTTGATTTTCTCGAATATGAGGCCCAGCACCGAGGCATTGATAAGGGTTTTGTTTTCTTCCTGTATTTCTTCGCCGCCTTCACTGCTAAAGTCAAAGGCATTGAGAAACTGTAGCAGATAATCGAGCGTCACCATTTCGCCCTTGCGGCGCCTGCCTTTCTCGTCTTTCAGAACGGTAGATTTGTGGAGGGGCAGGGAGAGCTCATCCTGCAGGTTGCTGATAAACATGGTTTTGAATTCCATCTCCGCCCCTTCAAAGAGTGAGCTGTTGAGGTAGGGGACGTGGGCAAATTTTTCGGCAATGGCGCCCGTGCGGTTTTCAACTTCGCTGGCCAGCACCTGAAAAAAGAGCGCGTCCAGATCGTCGTAATTCTGGAGCAAATCGCTATGGAGAAAGGTGTAGGCTTTATCGCCGCGGTGGTAGCTGACCAACTGAGCCTCCAGCAATTTCAGAAATAGGATGCGGTTTACCCAGGTGATCACCAGTTCAAGGGCTACGTTATAAGTCTGCTCTTCGCGGGTGGCGCCAAATTGCTTTTTGTTTTCCAGGCGGGAGAGGTAATCGCGCGATTCGAGTTTGATAATAGTATTTTCCAGCAGGGAAGCGGGGTGGCGCTCATCCGCCGGAAGGCGCTCAATAATTTTTTTGCCTTTATCCTTTTGCTCCTGCAAACCGATGATGTGCAGCAGCTCGGCGTAGAAATTGCGGTTGAGGCTGTTGCTGTCGTTGGCAAAGGGCAGCTTGAGCAGATGTTCCGGCGCCAGGATTTTGAAGAGGGGAATAAGCTTGTGATCGTCGCCTGGATCGTCGTTTTGGAGCGGTTTAAAGTACTGGCGCAAATCGTACCAGGTGTATTCCAGTTGGTGTTTCACCTCGTCAATGGCCGGAGCTGCAATGTGCCGGTAGAAGAAATCGGTAGTTTTACCGCTCAGGCGTTGGGCTTCAAAATCTTCAAAGTTCTGCACCAGCTTTTTGTGGCTGGCAAAGAGTTTTTCAAACTGCTGGGCGTCAAAGATGAACCACTGGTAGAGGTTGGTCACCACCAGGTTTTTGAGTTCGGTATTGTGTGTGGTTATGCGTTCCCGTAGATAGTAGAGCAGGATTTCCTGCAGGGCTTTGCTGTTGAGCCTTTCGGCGGAAGGCATTTCCGACTTGTTGCCGGGGCTTTTGGCTTCAATAATCACCGCCACCGGGCTTTTGGCCGAATTGCCGTTGTGGATTACCTG
>JAVLBR010000148.1:0-5281 GCA_031581125.1 Schleiferiaceae bacterium
CCTCTCGCGCCTCGTTCTTGAACTTTCTAGAACAGACACACGACTCTATGGACAGGAACTAAATAGTGTCTGTCTATAAAGTTCGCACTCGCCCGTGGCGAGACGCTTGCCATAAAATAGGGACGGAGGCTCCGAATAAGTTGGGGACCATCTTTCAAGTCCAGACACTCGACTCTATGAATAGCCACTCATTAATAACGGAGCTGTCTTTAGTGGATAGTTCGTGAATAACTCGCCGCTAATAGGGCCCAGGGCGGGAGGAGAAAATGGCTACTTTTAATGCACGGGGAAGTTTTATGCCAAAATATTGATAGCCAATGTTTTTAATCTTTGATACCGAAACTACCGGCCTGCCGCGGGACTATAATGCGCCGCTTAGTGATGGGGATAACTGGCCTCGCCTGGTGCAGGTGGCCTGGCAGCTGCACGACGCTACCGGGGCGCTGGTAGAAGCCCGCGATGATGTGGTGGTGCCGGAGGGCTTTACCATTCCCTTTAATGCCACGAAGGTGCATGGCATTACGGAGGCGGTGGCTCGTAAGTACGGAGTGCCGCTGGCGGAGGCCCTGGAGCGTTTTACCGAAGCGGTGCAGCAGGCGGATTTTGTGGTGGGGCATAATGTGAAGTTTGACCTCAACATCATGGGCGCGGAGTACTACCGCCTGGGGCAGCAAAATCCACTGGAACAGAAGGCTTATCTGGATACTTCGCGGGAAACGCGCGACTTCTGCCAGCTAAAAGGAGGCAAAGGCGGCGGCTACAAGATCCCCAAGCTGGAAGAGCTCTACGAAAAGCTCTTTGGCGAATCTTTTGCGGAGGCGCACAATGCCGCGGCTGATGTAGAAGCCACGGCCCGCGCTTTTTTAGAAGCGGTGCGGAGGAAGATCTTTAGCGATGATCACCTGGAATGGACCTCAGAGCAGCGGGCGGCTTTTGAGGCGGCCCAGCCGGATACCGTGCCGCTGGCCGGCATCGAGGTGAAGAGTTTTAAGGAGCTGGCCGCACAGCTGGCCTCCGAAGAAGCACGCGAGCCAGCGCCAGAGACCCCGGCGGAGCCCCAGCAGGGCAAGGCGGAAACGCCTTTTAGCCACTTGCATGTCCATACGCAGTTTTCCATCCTGCAGGCTACCTGCCCTATTCCAGACCTGATCGAGAAAGCCCAGAAAGATGGGATGCCCGCGGTGGCCCTTACCGACCATGCCAATCTATTCGGGGCATTCAACTTTGTGAAGGCCGCTACGGAGGCAGGCCTCAAGCCGATCGTGGGCAGCGAGTTTTACCTCTGCCAGGACCGGCACGACCGCAGCAAAAAAGACAATGGGCATGCCCTGGTGCTGCTGGCCAAAAACAAGCGCGGCTACCAAAACCTCATCAAGCTCTCTTCCTACTCCTACACGGAAGGCTTTTATTACGTACCGCGGATAGACCGGGAGCTGCTGCTGCAGTACAAGGACGACCTCATAGCTACCACCGCTGGGCTACGGGGAGAAGTGCCCCACTTGCTGCTCAATGTGGGCGAAAAACAGGCCGAAGAGGCCTTTGCCTGGTACTACGAGCAGTTTGGTGATGACTTTTACGTGGAGCTAAACCGCCACGGCCTGGAAGAAGAAACCGCCGCCAATGAGGGCTTGCTTAAACTAGCCCGCCGGTACGGGGTCCGCTATTTTGCTGCCAATGACGTCTACTACCAGGAAGAAAAGGATGCCAATGCTCATGACATCCTCCTCTGCGTAAAAGAAGGAGAGTTCCAGAGCACTCCCATCGGCCGGGGGCGGGGCTACCGCTTTGGCTTCCCCAATAACGAGTTTTACTTCAAAGGGCAGGCGGCCATGAAGGAGCTCTTTGCCGACCTGCCGGAAGCCATCGAAACCACCCAGGCCATAGTGGACAAGGTGGAGCCCTTTGGCCTGGAACGGGAGGTGCTGCTGCCTAAATTTGAGATACCGGCCGAGTTTTGGGACCCCCAGGATGAGGAAGACGGGGGTACCCGTGGGGAAAATAATTACCTCCGCCACCTTACTTATGAAGGTGCCCGCCAGCGCTACGGGGAGGTGGATGCGGCCCTGCAGCAGCGGCTGGACTTTGAGCTGGAAACCATCGCCAAAACCGGTTACCCCGGCTACTTTCTCATCGTACAGGACTTTACCAGCGAAGCCCGTAAAATGGGCGTAAGCGTGGGCCCCGGCCGGGGTTCCGCGGCCGGCTCGGCGGTGGCCTACTGCATCGGCATTACCAATGTAGACCCCATCAAATACGATCTACTGTTTGAGCGCTTCCTCAATCCCGACCGCATCTCTATGCCGGATATCGACATCGATTTTGATGACGAAGGGCGCTCCCGCATTTTAGACTGGGTGGTAGATAAGTACGGCAGCAACCAAGTGGCTCAGATCATTACCTACGGCACCATGGCGGGCAAGTCGGCCGTGCGAGATGCCGGCCGAGTGCTGCAGCTCTCCCTCAATGATACCGACCGCGTGGCCAAACTGGTGCCCGACGAAAAACTGGGCAAGATTTTTAGCTGGAGCGATCAGGAGCTACGGGAAAAGCTCAACAGCGATGCCCAAAACCTGGTAAAGCAGCTCAAGGCGCTAAGGGAGGAAGATAGCCCCGAGGCCAAAGTGCTTAACCAGGCCCGCGTACTGGAAGGCTCCGTTCGCAATACCGGTGTGCATGCCTGCGGGGTGATCATCACCCCTGGCGATCTGACCGATTACGTCCCCGTGGCTACCGCCAAGGACTCCTCGCTGGTCATCACCCAGTTTGACAACAACGTGGTGGAAGATGCCGGCCTGCTTAAAATGGACTTCCTGGGCCTCAAGAACCTGAGTATTCTCAATGATGCCATTGCCCTGATAGAGAAGCGGCACGGCCATAAGATTGTGCTGGATGACATCCCGCTGGACGATGCCGATACCCTGGCCCTCTTTGCCCGGGGCGAAACCCTGGCCACTTTCCAGTTTGAGAGCCCCGGTATGCAGAAGCACCTCCGCGCCCTGCAGCCCGACCAGTTTGCCGACCTCATCGCCATGAACGCCCTGTACCGGCCCGGGCCCATGGAATACATCCCGGACTTTATAGCCCGTAAGCACGGCAAGCAAGCCATCACTTACGACCTGCCCGAAATGCAGGAGTATCTCGAAGAGACCTACGGCATTACCGTGTACCAGGAGCAGGTGATGCTGCTCTCCCAGAAGCTGGCCGGCTTTAGTAAGGGCGAGGCCGACGTGCTGCGCAAGGCCATGGGCAAAAAGAAAATACACGTCCTGGCCAAGATGAAGCCCCAGTTTATCGAGCAGGGCGTAGAAAGGGGCCACCCCCGGGAAACCCTCGATAAAATATGGAAAGACTGGGAGGCCTTTGCCAGCTATGCTTTTAATAAATCCCATTCCACCTGCTATTCTGTCATAGCCTTCCATACGGGCTATCTCAAGGCCCACTATCCGGAGGAGTACATGGCCTCCATGCTCACCCACAAGATGAACGATATCAAGGAGCTCACCAAGTACATGGAAGAGTGCCGGCGCATGGGGCTTACGGTGCTGGGGCCGGATATCAACGAGTCTGAGCATAACTTTACCGTGAATGAGGAAGGTCAGATCCGCTTTGGCCTGAGCGGCATGAAAGGGGTAGGCAGCAAGGCCGTTCAATCCATCGTAGCAGAGCGCAAGGAAAGCGGACCGTTTACCGACCTTTTTGACCTGCTCAAGCGGATAGACCTCCGCGCTACCAATAAGCGCACCCTGGAAAACCTGATCCTGGGCGGGGCCTTCGACGGTTTTGAAGGTACCCATCGCGCCCTTTACTTCCATACCAATGGCGACGATCGTACCTTTCTGGAACGCGCCCTTAAGTACGCCCAGACCCTAAAAGCCCAGGAAGCCTCCGCCCAGGCCTCGCTCTTCGGGGGCAGTGAGGAAACCAGCCTTCCCGAACCGGAACTCCCCACCGTAGCTCCCTGGGGCCGGATGGAAGAGCTACGCCACGAAAAGGAGGTCAATGGCCTCTACATCAGCAGCCACCCGCTGGACGATTACCAATACGAACTCAAATCCCTTACTACCCATACCCTGGGGGACTTGGAAAACCTCACTCAGCCGCGCGATTTTACGGTGGGTGGCATTGTGGCAGAAGCCAGTCATCTTACCACGCGCAATAATAAACCCTGGGGCATCCTGCGCCTGGAAGACTACCAGGGCAGCTTCACCTTTCGCCTTTTTGGCGAGGACTACCTCAGCCTGAAGCCCTTCCTGGAAAAGGACATGATGCTGCTCTTACGGGGGCGCATAAACCGCTACACCCCCCGCTACGACGGGGCTGAAGAGCGCATAGAGGCCAAAGTGGAAAAGATATCCCTCCTCCAGGATGTGCTGGAACAGCAATCGCGTGGGGTGCGCTTGGTGATGAGCATTGATACCCTTCGCCCTGAATTTATAGACTATATCGATAAGTTCATAAAGGAACACCCCGGCCAGAAACACCTCGAAATAGGCTTTTACGATCCCGAGAAGAAGAAGCTGGGCGTACGCCTGGAGCGCCCTTCCTGCCTGAACCTCAGTACGCCCGTGCTGCAAGAACTGGAAAAAAACACGCCCGGTAAGCTGCGTCTCCTGTCGTGATCCCGCTTCGTAAACCACTGAAAGGGAACGCCTATGCGGCTATTTTTATCGTAATTTTGCTCTGCAGTAAAGAGTAGGCCTGGCGGCCAAATGTGCCCTGCGATGCCGGCGGCTTTTGGCATCATTTCTGCTCCGAGCCTATAAACGGGTAGGGTTTCTCCCGAAATGGAAACCACGTTTAATAAACTGAGCCAAAAACAAAAAGTAAAATTATCAATGGCGATTGAACTCACCACCAACAACTGGGAAGAACAAGTAATGCAATCCGACAAGCCCGTCCTGGTAGACTTCTGGGCAGAATGGTGTGGTCCCTGCCGCATGGTAGGCCCCATCGTAGAAGAGCTGGCCGGCGAGTATGAAGGTAAAGCCCTCATCGGCAAAGTAAATGTAGATGAGCATCAAGACATAGCCGGTAAGTACGGCATTCGCAACATTCCCACGCTGCTCGTTTTCAAAAACGGCGAAGTGGTAGATAAGCAGGTAGGCGCTGCGCCCAAAAAGGCCCTGGCCGAGAAGCTGGAAGCGCAGATGAACTAAAGCCCCCGGTAGGTTTGGCCGGGCTCTACTTAGTGTTTGTTCATAGAGTCCGGTGTCTCGTCTAGAAAGCTCAAGAACGCCTGTCCCGATTTTTTCGGGGAGGCGCGAGAGGACGATAAAACCGC
>JAVLBR010000149.1:0-5204 GCA_031581125.1 Schleiferiaceae bacterium
AAACCATTCTGGCGGGCGCTACGGTGTATGGTTCTTTTGGGCATTTGGGCCTGGCGCCGGCCCTGGTTACCTTTTTTCCGCGGATGGACGTTGAGCAACAGCGGCGTTACTGGCGGTACGCTTTGCTAGCGGTGGCAGGACTGAGTTTACTGGCGGGGCTAGGCTGGTATTTTTTTGTGCGGCTCAGTGGCTTACCCAGCTTGTATCATTACGCCTGGCCACTGGCTTTGGCCATGGTGTACTTTGAGCTTTACAATAGCCGTTCGCAGGCCCAGCAGAAAGTAATCCTGCCCTCTTTTTTACGCCTGGTGGGGCGACGGCTGCTGATGACCATTGCCTTGCTCTTGCTTTACTGGCAGGAATGGGGGGGAGACGCGCTTATGCTGGTCCTTACAGGTGGTTATGCTTTGCATTTGGTGATCTTGGCCCGTCGTAAATATGGTTTTGTGGGGAGCGCAACGGACGCAAACAGGGAGGGGCTCCGCCGCAAGGATATTATGCGCTACAGTCTTTTCATTGTTATGGCGGCTACGGTTACCATGGTGGTGAGCCGTATAGACGTGCTCATGATTCGGGGACTGCTGGGGCCTGAGGCCGTTTCGCTGTATGCCATTGCCTTTTTTATGGGCAGTGTGGTAGGTCTGCCGGGTAGGGCTCTTTCCACTAGCCTTCGGCCCGTATTGTCCAAGGCTTTCGCGCGCAATGACATGCAGCAAGTGTCGGAGATATACAAGCGCGCTGCCCAATCGCAATTTTACATCAATGGCACGGTATTGCTTTTAATATTGGCCAACTTTAACTGGGTGATGCTCCTGCTTCCGGAGAAGTATCGGGTACCGGGAATGGTGGTGGTTTTTATTGGCTTGAGTCAAGTGGTGCAAACGGGCGCCGGCCCAAATGGTCTTATACTCCAATTAAGTAAGCGCGTCCATTATAATCTTTATGTGGCGCTCCTCCTGCTCTTCTTAACCCTTCTACTCAATCTTATTTTTATTCCTCAGCTGGGAATAATGGGCGCTGCTCTGAGTGCTTTGATAGCCATCAGTATTTTTAACTTCACTCGGGGCTATTTAGTGTACCGAGATTTAAAAATAAAGCCCTACGTCTGGCGCTGGTCTTACTTAGCACCTATGTACCTATTTTTTCTAGCTATATGTGCTTACACTGCGCAAGATCAATTTAGTTGGTCTGCTTTTTTGCTTTGTAATGGGCTTGCTTTCATTTACTTTGTGGTCATTCTGCAAACCTCTCGCATATTACCGGCAAAAAGCGTATTCATGGGCATTCGTAAGTTTTTCAGGCTTCCATGACTTTCCTTAGGAGCTGCTTCAAAAGAGAAGCCTGCTGGCCCACATCATAAGCTTCTAAACCTCCCGAGGACAGTTTGGGGGGCTTTTTAAGCCACTTATCCAGCTTTACGGCTAGTTCTTGGGGCCCTTGAAAATTGTCAAAAAGGGCCTCCAGGCCTTGAGGAATAGGGTAGAAGTGCGGGATGAGGGCCGGTTTTCCGAAGCGGATAACATCATTAACCGATCCACTCACCTTGGTAGCTCCATACCGTTCCCTAAAGATGCGATATCGAACCTCCTGATGCAGGGGCAACAGGAGAAAAGAGGCTTGTTCAATGACCTTTTGGAAGGTCTCCTCCGGCACGAAGGTTTGGTAGAAGTAAAGTTTTAAATCCTTTCGGTCCAGGGACTGCATTTCTTGGCGCAGGCGCTCTGCGGGGTTTCCCTGAACAGGACCTAAAAAATGTAAATGAAGCGTCACCTCCTGAGGCGGAAGCTCTTTAAGAGATTGGTAAACAGATTGGTAGTCCCTTCTCTTGAGATTAAAAGAGCCCGGAATGGCAATTGTATTTTGGTCGGGCGGATGCTTACGGCGTCTCGTACCAGTAAGGCTCCTTTCTCTTGCCACCAGCGGTAGCGAAGGTTGTAAGATCTGGGCTTCCGGGACCTCTAATTCATCCATAGCAGAACGGGCGATAGAGTCGGTCGGAAACACGAAATAATCAAATTTCTCCAGCGCTCTTCTCCTGTAAAAAATGGCACTCGCCCAGAGCTCTATCCGCAGGAGGTGGCTTACCGTTTTAAAGAGGGTGTAGAGGGTTCGAGGCCACAAAAAGTGCCGCCAGGTTTGAAACGCAGAGGCGGCATTGTGCACTCGCAATACCAATCGAGGATTTTTAAGCCCTAACTTTATGAAGGCTTTATACTGCGTAGCCAGGGTGTTGAACCAAACAACATCGGCCTCTTCCAAGAGCGCTTTTTTCTCCTGGAGTAAAGGAAACACCTCTTTGCTATGAGCGGCTAAAAAGGTTGTCACTTCCCGGGAGGGGTTTTTAAAAGCTCTATTCCAAAGGCTTTGGCTGGTAAAGACGGTTACCTCCACCTCTTCTACTGCTAAGGCAACCAGTACCAGCGAGCGTAGCACCTCGGGATGATATTCTGGCTCTATTATAGCAAGTTTAATAGATGCGGCCATCAATGGGGTTTTTATATCCCCTCATCAGCCGATCAAGGGTTTCGATTTCCGCTTTAGAGAGTCGTTCTCGATAGCTTTTGGATTCTCCTTTAAGCGGTTGTGTGTTAGTTGTTTTCCATGACTCCTCCCTTTGCATGAGGGAAGCATCCGTATTGTGGGGGCAAAGGTATTCCGTTTTAAAGCTCAAGTCTACGAAATTAAAGAGCGCCTCTAGCAATGATTTATCTTGGGAAATGATGCTTTCGTAATCCACTAAAAAACAGCGTTTATGGTCAGCTACCCGGGCCAAGATCCTGGCATCTCTTCGATAGCGCTGAAAAGCTTTTTCAAGGGTGTTTTGCTTAAAAGAGGCCGGGTGATTTTTACTTGCCTGATAAAGGGCGGCTACGTTGTCCTTAGCTTCTCTGAAGTTTAATATAATTTGACTATCTGTGTAGCGCAAAAGGTCAGGTACAAAAAGGAGATGAGAAGGAGTTTTTTCCAGCCATACCCGGTGACCTGCCCGCTTGGCATTATCATCTATTATCGAATTGAGGTAACGGAGCCACTGGGGATAAGAAAAAGGCCCTGCCTTTTGGGAAGGTGAATACGCTAAACCAATTTTCTGGGTTATGTTGGCTACTTTTTGGCGTTCTTGAGCGCCGTAGAGACAGACATAGCGTAGCAGTGGCGTCTTGGGAAGGCTGTAATCCAGAAAATGGGTTTCAGGGGGGGAGTAAACACCGCCGGACCGGTGCAAGATGGTCTGCAATAAAGTGGTCCCCGATCGGGCCGTACCAACTAGAAAAATGCGTTTCAAACCTATATATTTTGGTATACGGCAGGGGCTACGTACCTATAACCTGCTCTAAATTCCTTTATCTCTGCTGAGCTAAGAATAGCTAAATGGGTATCGGTTTGTTCCTGAAGCTTCCTTGCCGTTTGATAGCCACTTCCAGAACGGTTATTCTGCTCTAAAAAAGCCTTCATGGCGGGTGTTTCTTTTAAGCTAAGCCTGTTTGCTAGCTCTGGCAAGGTATCTGGTGATTGGATGATGTCTTCATAAAATAGGCTTAGAGCGTTGGTTTGTCTTTGGGAGAAGGCCCGCATTTCTTTATAAAAAAGACCCATTTGGAGTCCTGCTTGAAAGGCGGAAGATTGCTTTTGCAAGTATATTCGATCATCTTTAGTTTCAGGGTGATATAGAAATACCCGCCGGTTTTGATCTTTCATTTTCAATTTTACCTGACTGCCATAGGCATCCAGGGGATTGCGGAAAATTAGGACTACCTGGGGGGAAAGCCTGTGATGAATAAAAGGAAGCGACAGGGGTGCATGAACCGACTTTACCAAGACGCTCTTTTTTTTAGGGACGGGGCGCCTTAGTAGACGGCTGGCCCAAAGAAGGGGCTTAGGCGATCTGTTAGAAGCAATTAAGTTTTGATGCAGGTTCCAGATTTTTTCCTTGCGCCCCGCTCCCAAAAACTCCATTAAATAAAGGTTAAGGGGTCTGTCGTTGGGCTTTAGTTGCCGGGCAAAAGCGTTAGCAAAAAGCGTTTCGTAATGGGGGGCTTGGTTTTCTTCTGTTAAATAGGGAAACCTGGGCAAGCCCGCCTTGTAATATTCTGCCCCGATGGCTTCCATTTCGTTATCCGGCTCGTGATTATAAACCAAAGAGGGTGAGTGGCTTAGGTATTTAGCTATCCAGGTGCTACCCGTTCGAGGAGCGCCCGCAAGTAGAATCTTTGGTAGTGGACCTGGATAAGACATAGCTAAAATGGATAAGCAGGATTGTTTGGGAGTGCAAATATGGGCTAATCCGAACTTTGAATAAGCAAAAGCCTTGCTTACTCATTGAGGCCTGCGCGAATCCCCGGGAAATGCTATTTTCGCAACAACTTGATGCAAACGCCTTATGGAAACTAATCGAATGAAGACGTGGAATCACTGCTGGATCATCCTTTTCCTGGGAACCTTCCTGATGTTGGGAGGTCAGAGCCTTAAGGCTCAGATGCTTCCGGGACCTGGATACGCCCTGGACTTTGATGGAACGGACAGTGTAAGCTTGCCCAACGCTTTTTCGCAAATGACGCTGCCCATATCTATCGCGGTGTGGTTTAAACCCAACGTTACCGGTGGCAATCACTCTATTTTTATGAGTAGTGACATTACGCCTACCTACCAAGGCTGGTGGTTCCAATACGCCAATAATGACCTCAATATCGCTTTTGGTGACGGCAACGGTGGTGGCAGCGCCGCTTTTAATCGGGTGGGCCGTGCTACCATTGGTCCGCTGGATTCCACTCGTTGGTACCATTTTGCCGCGGTGATGCGTAGCGCTACCGATATGGACATTTACCTGAATGGCAATCCCCAAACGGTCAATTATGCCGGAACCGGAGGGACTTCCATTGCAACTAATTCAAGTGGAGGGGTTATCGGTCAAAACCCCCAGAATAATTTTGCGCTCAATGCGCAAATAGATGAAATGAGCATTTGGAGTACGGATCTTTCCACCAGTGACGTTCGGGATCTTATGTGCTCAAAATTGGCCGGCACAGAGCCTAACCTGGAAGGCTATTACCGATTTGATGCCTTATCCGGGTCTACCTTAACGGATGCAACAAATAGTGGCAACGACGGTACCGTGGTAGGGGCGCGCTGGACCCCTTCCAAAGCGCATATAGGCGACCGCTCCTTTTACGCCTACAACACCACCGTGGTAAATGGTTTTAGCCTTT
>JAVLBR010000150.1:0-5171 GCA_031581125.1 Schleiferiaceae bacterium
TGCAGCGCACTCCCGGCTCCTTGGTCCATTAATGGCGCTCCCGACCACCTGTGCCCGGGCCGCCTGAAAAGCTTCAAAATACTAAATATTTGGTATTCAATGCTTTAAAATAAGCAAGTTTTCTGAAAAAAGAAAGCCCGGCCCCTTTCTCATCTGCTAAATAATTTTAACTTAGCCACTTGTATTAATATTTAGTTTAAAATGAGTAACGGAACAGTAAAGTTTTTCAACAACACCAAAGGATTTGGCTTCATTACCCCCGACGAAGGTGGTAAAGACGTCTTCGTTCACAAGAACAATCTTAAGGAAGACATCGATGAAGGAGACAAAGTATCCTTCGAAATCGAAGAAACCCCAAAAGGTTTGAGCGCAATTAACGTAGAGGTAGTTTAAACCCCTATTTCTAACAATATTGTCGAAAAGCCCGTCAGTCATGACGGGCTTTTTTTATGAATCGGCCCCGCCGCCCCAATAGCCCCCCACGCTAGACACCACCTCTCCCAGCATGGCGCTCCTCCCCTGCCCGTTTTGCTCCCATTTTCCTACTTTCGTAGGCCCAAATCAGGGACCCGCCTAGGCTTTATGGCGGGCGGCCGCATAGGCTTCACCTAAAAAAATCGCCCCGGCCGCATCCGATAAGCGCCATGGGCCAGCTCCCTGACGTTTTTTTTTAAAACCCGCAAACCCGCATTCTTTATGAACTGGAAACTACCCGCCGCACTTCTGCTCGGCCTACCCCTAAGCCTGCTCGCTCAGGTAGATTTGATCAATGAAGTAGAAGGCAATGGCAGCGACTCCACCGCTCCCGCCGGCTATCAATTCGAAACCCTCATAGACCTGGAAACCACCCCGGTGAAAAACCAGGGTCGCAGCGGAACCTGCTGGAGCTACGCCACCAGCAGTTTTATCGAAAGCGAACTGCTGCGCAAAGGCATTGCCCCGGTAGACCTGGCCGAGATGTTTACCGTCTACCACGTATACAAAGACAAGGCCCGCCGCTACGTACGCCTGCACGGTAATCTCAACTTTGGCCAGGGCGGTGCCCTGCCCGACGTGCTTTACGCCCTCAAGCACTACGGCGCGGTTCCTCAATCCGTGTACGATGGACTCAACTACGGCACCGAAATCAATCAGCACAGCGAACTGGAAGCCATCCTCAAGGCCCAACTCGACGAGGTGATCGAAAACCACAACGGCACCCTCACCCCCAACTGGAAAAAGGCCTTTACCGCCACCCTGGATGCTTACCTGGGCACGCCCCCAGAAACGTTTGAATATCAAGGCAAAACTTACACCCCCCGTAGTTTTGCCGACGACTACCTGCAAATAGATCCCGACGACTACGTGCAGCTCACCTCCTTTACCCATCACCCCCTGCACGAGCAAACCCACATCCTGGTGCCAGATAACTGGGCCTGGGCGCCCGCTTACAACGTGGCCCTGGACGAGCTCATCGCCACGATAGACCATAGCCTGGACCAAGGCTACACCGTAGACTGGGCCACGGACGTGAGCGAACCAGGCTTTTCCCTCCGCAATGGCCTGGCCCTGGTGCCCCAGGGCGATCTTGAAGAAATGAGCAAAGAAGAACGCCGCCAGGTGTTTAGTGTCTCCCACCCCGAAAAGGAGATCACCCCCGCCCTCCGCCAGAAGGCTTATGACAACTACAGTACCACCGACGACCACGCCATGCAAATCACCGGCCTGGTCAAAGACCGGGAAGGACAGGAATACTACATCGTAAAAAACAGCTGGGGCGAACGCGCTAACGACCAGCGCCCTGGCTACATCTACGCCTCCAAGCCCTACACCCGCTACAAGACCATCTCCATTGTGGTCCACCGGAAGGCCATTCCCAGGGCCCTCCGCAAAAAATTGGATCTTTAGACCCATCCCCCTTTACCCCTGGCAAAACCCGGTATCCACCGGGTTTTTGCTTTCTCCCCTATTTTTGAAACAAGCAAATCCGCTCTTTCTCACCCCAAATTTCCCGCTATGCGTACCCTTTTACTCGGAAGCTTCCTCCTCTGCACCTTCCTGCTTCCCGCCCAGGAGGCCGATTACCAAATCATCCGCACCCCCGCCCTCTCGCCCGATGCCCAGCACGTGGCCTTCAGTTACCAGGGCGATATCTGGCTGTATCCCCTTCCCGACGGCCCCGCCCGCCGGCTTACCATCCACCAGGCTTACGAGAGCCACCCCCGCTTTAGCCCCGCTGGCGACAGCATCGCCTTTGTGAGCAACCGTTACGGCCAGAAAGACCTCTTCGTTATGCCCCTACGCCAGGGCAGCCCCCAGCGCATTACCTTCCACCCCGCCGATGATCAGCTTACCGACTGGACCGCCCAGGGCCAGCTGCTCTTTACCACCGAGCGCATTCACAACCAGGTGGAGTGGGACCCCGAAGTATACGCCGTGCCCGCCCAGGGTGGCACCCCGCAGCGCATTTTAGCGGCCTTCGGCCAAATGTGTGTCGCCAGTCCCTCCGGCCGTTACCTCGCCCTGGTGCGCGGGAGCTGCCGCATGAGCCGGCAAACCTACCGCGGCCCCGCCCAAAACGACATCTGGCTCTACGATCGGCAGGAAGACCGCTACCAGGCGGTGACCAACAACGATCGCAACGAGTTTTTGCCCCACTGGGAAAATGATAGTAGCCTCCTTTTCCTACAAAATAGGGACGGCTATTATGCCCTGGTTCGCCAGGAAGCACATTTGGCCGAAGGCCCTAACCAAGTGGTAAAGCAACACCCGGACTGGGGCCTGCGCTATTATGATGGGCATGCGCAGGGCCAGGTGTGGGTGGCCGAAGGCGGGCTTTACTGGCAAACCCCCGCCGGTATAACCCGGCGGCTCGCGCTCGGACTGCCCGGGGACTATCATTTTTATCCGGAAGAACCGGAGACTTATCGCCGCAGTATTGAGGCCTATCGCATTTCTCCGTCCGGAAAATACGCGGCGCTGGAAATTCACGGGGAAATATTTGTGACGCCGCTGGACCCGGAAGAAAAAGAATCGGTAAACCTGAGCGATCATCCCTACTATGACCGGGAAATGGCCTGGCTGAACGACAGCAACTTGCTCTTCAGCAGCGACCGCTCCGGCCCCTACCGCTTTTACCAGGTGCGCAGCGCCGACCCTCAGAAACCCGGCCTCTACGCTTCCTTGCAGCACCAAACGGAAGCCCTTCCGCCCCAGATCGAAGGGGAAAACTTTCGCGATGCGCTGCTTTCGCCGGACGGTAACTGGCTGGCCTACCAAGTGGATGGACAAAAGCTGGTGGTGGCCCGCATCGATGATGCCGGCCAACTGCGGGATCACCGCACGCTGGTAAACGGCTGGCACGGGGTGAGCGGCCTGCGCTGGAGCCCCGATAGCCGCTACCTGGCCTATCATCGCGACGACTTAAACTTTAATACGGAAGTGTACCTGCAATCCATCGAGGCAGGATCGCAGCCGGTAAACGTGAGCATGCATCCCGGTAATGATTACCAGCCCGTGTGGAGCCCCGATGGCCGTAAGCTGGCCTTCCTCTCCGACCGCAAAGGCGACGATGCCGACATTTGGTTTGCCTGGCTGCGCGTGGAAGACTGGCTTAAGGCCGAGGAAGAGCGGGAAGAGGGCTATTACTTTGCCCCGGAAGACGAGGGCAGCGCCAAGGAAACAGAAGCCGAAAAAGAGCCAGCCGCGGTGGCACCCCTGGAGATAGACACCACCGCGCTGCATCGCCGCCTGGAGCGGGTCACGCGGCTCAACGGCCGCGAAAGTGAACTGGCCATAGGCCAGGAAGGAAAAACCTTCTACTTTACCCACTACAACCTCAATAAAAAAGGGCGCGATCTCTACCAGATCAAGGCCGATGGCAGCGAGCTCAAAGCCCTCACCCAGCGGGGCAGCAATCCCTACAACCTGCAGTGGGGGCCGGAGCAGGAGAAGCTCTATTTCCTGGATGGGGGCAAACTAAAGCGCATAAGCCCCAGCAAGGGTAAGGTGAAATCACTCCCGCACCGGGCCCGCATGGTCATAGACCACCGGGAAGAGCGCCAGCAAGTAATGAAAGAAGCAGGCGCACTGCTGGCCGACCGCTTCTACGATCCCCAGTTTCACGGGCAAAACTGGGACAGCTTGCGGGCTAAGTACCGCCCTTTAATCGCTTCGGCCAGTACAGACCAGGATTTTCGCTATGCCTTTAACTGGATGCTGGGCCGGCTTAACGCCAGCCACATGGGCCTTTATGGCGGCAATCCCGAGGAAACCCAAAAACGCAAGAAACGCCTGCTGGGGCTGGAACTCGCCCCCCATCCGGAGGGCGTGAAAATTAGCCGGGTACTGCCGGAAAGTCCGGCCGCGCGTCCGGCCAACCGGGTGCAAGCGGGCGAGGTGATCACGGCCGTCAATGGGCAGCCCCTCTCCCCAGGGGAGAATTTTTACGCCCGCCTGGAGCAGGCGCCCCGTGAGCAAATCCTCCTGGATGTGCGCGATGAAGCGGGCGCCAGCCGTCAGGTGGTGATCCGCCCCACGGGGAGCCTTAGCATGCCGCGCTACCGGGCCTGGGTAGAAGAGAAGCGCAAGCTGGTAGACGAATACAGCAACGGGCGCCTGGGCTATCTGCACATTCGCGGGATGAACATGCGGAGTTTTGAGCGCTTTGAGCGGGAACTGATGGCCAGTGGCCACGGCAAAGAAGGCATCGTGATAGACGTCCGCTTTAACGGCGGTGGCTGGACCACGGATTATCTCCTGGCCGTGCTAAGCGTGCGCCAGCATGCCTATACCATTCCGCGGGGCGCCACCGATAACCTTCAGGAAAACCACCAGCAGTTTGACCGTTACTATCCTTACAGCGAGCGTTTGCCCCTGGCTTCCTGGACCCGCCACTCCATTGCCCTGTGCAATGCAAGCAGCTATTCCAATGCGGAGATATTTTCGCACGCCTACAAGACGCTGAACATCGGCACGCTGGTGGGCCAGCCCACCTTCGGAGCGGTGATCTCTACCGGCGGTACTTCCCTGCTGGATGGCTCCTTCCTGCGCCTGCCCTTCCGGGCCTGGTACGTCAAGAAAACGGGGCAAAACATGGAATTGGGGCCGGCCGTACCCGATATCGAAATAACAAACCCTCCAGCCAGCCGGGCCCGCCAGAAGGACCCCCAGCTTAAGCGGGCCGTAGAGGA
>JAVLBR010000005.1:0-34753 GCA_031581125.1 Schleiferiaceae bacterium
TCGCCATTGGCGAGATGAGGATTTTGAGGACGATCGTCTCGCTAGAAGCGAGATTAGACTTTCTAGACAGGCACCAATTAAAGGATCAGCATGGCATCCCCATAAGCCAGAAAGCGGTACTTTTCCTTAACGGCCTCCTTGTAAGCCTTCATTATAAGGTCGTACCCGCCAAAGGCAGAGGCCATCATCATCAGCGTGCTCTTGGGCGGGTGAAAGTTGGTGATCATGCTGTTCACGATCTGAAAATCATACGGCGGGAAGATGAACTTATTGGTCCAGCCATCCATGGTTTTCAGGTGGTTGTCGGTGCTTACCGAACTCTCCAGCGCGCGCAGCGGAGTAGTCCCCACGGCGCATACTTTCTTGCGGCGGTCTATGGAATCGTTTACCTGCTTTACGGCCTCCTTATCTATAATGAGCTGCTCGCTGTCCATTTTATGTTTACTGAGATCTTCTACCTCCACCGGGCGGAAGGTACCCAGGCCTACGTGCAGGGTTATTTCGGGACGGTGAACGCCCTTGATCTCCATGCGCTTGAGGAGGTTTTTGCTAAAGTGGAGACTGGCCACCGGCGCCGCTACCGCGCCTTCGTGCTTGGCAAAAATGCTCTGGTAGCGCTCATCGTCTTCTTCGTCCGGGTCCCGGTTAAAATACTTGGGCAGGGGTGTTTGGCCAAGTTCTTTAAGCTTGGTACGGAACTCTTCGTAGCTGCCATCGAAGAGAAAGCGGAGCGTACGCCCGCGCGAAGTGGTGTTGTCGATAACCTCTGCCACCAGGCTCTCATCTTCCCCAAAGTAAAGCTTATTGCCAATGCGGATCTTACGGGCCGGGTCTACCAGCACGTCCCACAAGCGGCTTTGGGCGTTAAGTTCTCGCAGTAAAAAAACTTCTATGCGGGCCCCGGTTTTTTCTTTACTCCCATACATGCGAGCCGGAAAAACCTTGGTATTGTTGAGCACCAGGGAATCTCCGCCCTCAAAGTACTCCGTTAGGTCGGTAAATTTTTTGTGCTCAAATTTTCCCGTTTCCCGGTATACCACGAGCAGCCGGCCATCGTCCCGGTGCGGTAGCGGGCGCTCGGCTATCAGCTTTTCCGGCAGGTTATAGTTAAAGTGGGAGAGTTTCATCTTTTTCATAGCTTACGGGCTTTGAAGTTGTCAAAAAAGGCCTGCAAAACTACAAAAAAGACCCGTGCTCCCGTCAGGCGTCCGGCTCCCCAAAACGCTTTCGGATAAGTTCTAGCAGCCGTTCTTCGTATTCTTCCTCCTTTTCCCAGTTATACTCCGGTTTTACCACTTGTAACAGGAAGTCTTCGGCCTCTTCCAGCTGTTCAAAACCGTTAAGTTGAGAAAGCACCCGGTTAAAATCGGCCTGAGAGCCCCCGAAGAGGTGTTTCACAAAGGCGATTCGGTCGTTGAGTCCCACCTCTATGCTGCCCTTGGCCAGGCGGTCATTCAGGTTGCGGGGCGCCTCGGGGCTATTCGGCTCTTCATGGGGCGCGGCCGTACTTTCTGGCCTTCGGCCAAAGGTGGGTGTCCCGGCGGCAGCGTTCGTTTTTTCCGCGGTATTTTCCCCGGAAGAAGCTTTTGCGTGCGGGGGAGCAGCTGGCTCCTCCGCAGCGGGCGCTTCCGCTGATTGGTTAACTGCGGGTTCAGGCGTTTCGGCGGGCATGTCGCCGGGGTTTTTTTCGCTGGCGGGAGGGCGCTCGTGGGCAGTATCCTGCTCTTCTGGCGCCGCTTCTACTGGATTTTCGGGTGTTTCAGCCGGGCCAGGGGTAGGCGTGGAGCCGGGCGGCGAGCTGGCGGGGGGCGTCTCTTGGGGCGCTTCCCCACGTGGAGCCTTAGGGGGCGCCTCCGTATCCGCCTGGGGCGGAAGCCCATTTTCTTCGAGGTAATGGAGTACCAGCAGCCTTTCGTAAAGCATTTGTACCTGGGTAAGCTGCTCGGTGAGCGAGCCGGTTTTGTAGTTTTCTAATATATCGTAGCAGAGTAGTTTCAAATCTTTGCGGATGCTGTCTTCCATGAATGGCGCCGTTTTTGAGTAGTTTTGTAGGAGCTATTTTGATGATCGCCTAAGCTCTCTAAATGTTTCTCGAAAATACAGTAAATCCCCAAAAACACGTCGGCTGGATAGAAGTGATCACCGGCAGTATGTTTTCCGGCAAAACAGAGGAACTGATTCGCCGGCTACGACGGGCCACTTTTGCGCGGCAGCGCGTGGAAATATTCAAGCCGCAAGTAGATTACCGCTACAGTGAAGAGGAGGTGGTGAGCCACGATCAAAACGCCATCCCCAGCACCGTAGTAGAAAGCAGCAGCAACATCCGGCTGTACAGCGATGGCTGCGAAGTAGTAGGTATCGATGAGGCCCAGTTCTTTGACCCCGGCATTGTAGAAGTATGCAATGAACTGGCCAATGCCGGCCTGCGGGTAGTGGTGGCTGGGCTGGACCTGGATTTTCAGGGCCGTCCCTTCGGCCCTATGCCGGCCCTTATGGCTACCGCCGAGTATGTCACAAAGGTGCATGCGGTATGTATGCGGACAGGCAATTTGGCCCACTATTCGCACCGCAAGGTAGCCGATGAAAAGCAGGTGATGCTGGGCGCCGAGGCCCAGTATGAGCCGCTGAGCCGGGCGGCTTTTCAGGAAGTACGGGCCTGGAACAAACCTTCTACCCATGAAAAGGGAGAATGAATCGCCCCTCCGCAGGGAAACGGTTCTGCGGGTATCCCTGCCGGCTATCCGCCATAACCTCCATTATTATCAGCGCCTGGTGGGGCCATCCGTGGGCATTATGGCCATGGTCAAGGCCTTGAGCTACGGCGCAGGCGCCTATCCGGTGGCCCGCTGCCTGGTGGACGCCGGCGCCTCCTACCTGGGAGTAGCTTATCCGGATGAGGGCATTCACCTGCGGGAGCGGGGTATCCAGGCTCCCATCCTGGTGCTCAATCCGCTGCCAGAGCTCTTTCCTTACCTGATCGAACATCAACTGGAGCCCGAGATCTACAGCAGGACGCATCTCAAGGCTTTTGAGCAAGCCTGCCGGGCGCTGCGGCCCGCCGGAGCCCCGCCCTATCCGGTTCATCTTAAGCTGGAGACGGGCATGAACCGCCTGGGTTTCACGGCCGGGGAGCTTCCGGAGCTGAAAATGGCCCTCCCTAAGCTGCCGCATTTGCGGGTACGGGGAGTCATGTCTCATTTGGCGGCAGCCGACCTCCCCGAAGAGGATGCCTTTACCCGCCAGCAAATCGATACCTTTCATCAGCACTGTCAATATCTCCGGGAGGTTTTACCAGAAGAGGTGCTTTATCACCTGGCCAATTCTCCGGGCACCGAAAGATTTCCAGCGGCCCGTTTAGATATGGTACGCCTGGGCTATGGCCTTTACGGGGTGAGTGAGACCGAGCAGCACCGCCGGCATTTAAAGCCGGTAAGCCGCCTTACGGCCCCCGTGGCGCAGGTTAAGCCCTTAAGGCCCGGCGATACGGTGAGCTACGGCCGCCGCTACCAAGCCACCGAGCCCACCCGCATAGCGGTGATCTCCATGGGCTATGCCGACGGCTTTGGCCGGGAGCTAAGCGCCGGAAAGGGAGAGGTGGCCTGGCAAGGCTACCGCTTTCCGGTGGTGGGCACGGTGTGCATGGATTTTTTCATGGTGGTCGTGGGCGATGCCCCAGTCCAAGCCGGCGATGAGGTGGAAATATTTGGCCCGCAGCTCACCGTTTACGAGGCCGCTCGCCAGCGAGGCACCATTCCCTACGAGGTGATTACCCGGCTCTCTCCGCGGGTGCGGCGGGTGTATCTGGAGGAAGAGGCCCTCTAACTAGTGTCTGTCTATAAAGTCTCTCGCCCTTGGCGAGACGATCGTCCTTCTCGCTTCTAGCGAGACTGCGCTTTTATCGTCCTCTCGCGCCTCGTTCTTGAACTTTCTAGAACAGACACTCGACTGTATGGACGGACACTAATTAGTGTCTGTCTATAAAGTCCAATCTCGCTTCTAGCGAGACGCATCCCGCCGCTGCCAAAACCAAACTAAAGAATGAAAGGCCTTAAGGTTTTAATGCTTTCCAGCTGAAAGTCGCCGGGCAATAGGGAATGCATTTTCGGGACTGCTTGCAGACACTTGCATACCAGTGTTTTAAAGAGCGCACCCCCGCTCTCCCCTCCTTAAAAAAGGAGGGGTAGGGGTGGTTGTCATTTTGCTATTTAGTGTCTGTCTATAAAGTTTCTCGCCCGTGGCGAGACGATCGTCCTTCTCGCTTCTAGCGAGACTCATCTCGCCTGTGGCGAGACTCTCGAACTTTTAAGAACAGACACTAATATTAGGGGGCACGGTTTACTTGCTGGTCTTGCGCTTCAAATTCGGCAATGCCCGCTTGGAGCCAGTTGAGATACTTGCGCACATTGGGATCGTAAGCCACCGTACCATTGAGCGGTTCCATGCTCTGGTGGCCTATGATCACGTACTGCGGCTGGCTATTGCTCTGGTAGTGCTTCACCTGAAAGTTGCTCCACTTATTGCCTATGGTGCGGATCTTTTTGCCGGTCACCTTACTGGTAAAGCGCTCCTCTTTGGGGAGCTTCTTGCGCTCATCTACATAGAGGGAGGTGAGGACTACTTCATTTTTAAGGATTTCCATCACCCGCGGGTCACTCCACACGTTGGCTTCCATTTTACGGCAATTCACACAGCCCCAGCCGGTAAAGTCCAGAAGAAGAGGTTTGTTTACCTTTTTGGCGTAAGCGCGCGCTTGGGCAAAGTCGTGGAAACAGTTTAAACCATGGGGACAGTGCTCGGGGTCGGCCCCATCTGGTACCGGTGGGCTGTCTTTCTTTTGGCCGCCGGCCGAAACTACCGCCCCGCCGCTGCTACTAATGCCGCCGGGGTTTTCGCTGTAAAACTGGGGAGGCGGGAAACCACTGATCAGCTTCAGCGGGGCTCCCCACATGCCGGGAATGAGGTAAATGGTAAAGCTCAGGGAAACCACCGCCAAAAGAAGCCGGGGTACGGAGATTTTTTCGCTTACGCTGTCGTGGGGCATGCGGTAGCTGCCCAGGAGGTAGAGGGTAAGCAGGATGCCCAGGCCTATCCAAATGGCAATGAACCACTCCCGCTTGAGCAGGCCGGCTTGCCATACCAGGTCAGCCGTGGATAGAAATTTAAAGGCAAAAGCCAGTTCTACGAATCCTAAGACTACCTTTACGTTGTTGAGCCAACCGCCACTTTTGGGTAGGCTATTGAGCCAACCGGGGAAAGCGGCAAAAAGGGCAAATGGCAGCGCCAGGGCCAGCGAGAAGCCAAACATGCCCACCAGGGGGCCTTGGACGCCCCCGCGTGCCGCTTCTACCAGAAGCCCACCGATGATGGGCCCGGTGCAGGAAAAAGACACGATGGCCAGGGTAAGCGCCATGAAAAAGATGCCCAGGATGCCGCCGCGATTGGAGGCCTCGTCGGTCTTGTTTACCCAGCTGCTGGGCAGGGTGATTTCGAAGGCCCCAAAAAAGCTAATGGCAAAGACCACCAGCAGGAGGAAAAAGAAGAGGTTGAGCCAGGGATTGGTGCTGATGGCATTGAGTGCATCGGAGCCAAAAACGACCGTGATGAGCAAACCGATAAGCGTGTAGAGCACAATGATGGACAGCCCGTAAATCACCGCGTTGGCGATGCCCTTGGCGCGGTTTTTACTTTGCTTGGTAAAGAAACTCACTGTGAGCGGTATCATGGGGAATACGCAAGGGGTAAGCAGGGCGGCAAAACCGCCTAAAAAAGCCAGGACAAAAATCCCGACCAGCGAGCGATTGCTTTCCGGAGCAGCTTGTGTTTCCCTTTCTTCTTGGTTCGTTTGAGCGGCTGGGCTTTCTTCTTGGGCCGTAGCTTCGCTACTATCCTCGTCCTGGGCGTAGTCTATTTCCAGCTCTTCGCCCGCCACTTCGTCTTCACTGGGCGGGTGGCCGGGACCAGAGGCATCTGCTTCTTCCGGTGCCCCGCCCGCCGCGGTTTCCTCGCCGGGGGCGCTTTCATCTTCCGCTTGGGGCTCTTTGGGCTGCTCCACGCCGGCTACGCTAAAGGTATGGGGCACATATTCGGGCGGGAGGCAGCGGCCTTCATTACAGGTTTGGTAAGTAAACTCCACCTCCAGGGTAAAGTCCTCTTCCGTAAGCACTTCAATGTCTTGGTAAATGGTGACGCTGCCCTCATGGTAGCTCAGCGTTTCCTTAAAATTAGGGTCGTACTCGGTATGGGGTTTGGGTTCTTGTAAGGAGCCGGCCAGGCGGTACTGGCCGGGCAGGGTATCCAGCATCACCAGATCAGAGCCTATGATAAAACTGCTATCCGGGGTATTGACCGAATAGATGTGCCAGCCCTGGTCCATGGTGGCGGTAGCGCTGAGCCGGACGGTATTGTTGCCTCGTTTTTCCTGGGAAAAAGAGAGGTTTACCGGGTCAAACATCTGGCCCTGCAGCGCAGGGAGAACCAGGAGTAGGGCCACCAGGGCCAGGAAAGGTTTGAGCGGGTTATGGCGCATATTCAGGCGAATTTAATTCTACAAAGTAAACGGTTTTGGTACTGGGCTGTACCTTGTAATCTTCATGGATGCGGCGGCCCACCACCCATACAATATCGGTGCCACTGCAGAGTACGTACTGCCGGGCTTTGTCGTGGCGATTCACTTTTTGGTTGATCAGGAAGTCGCTCAATTTCTGCTCCCCTTTCATTCCCAATGGTTTAAAGCGGTCGCCCGCCTGGATGGGGCGCAGGTGTAATGGCCAGCATAGTTTTTCGGCGGCCAGGTAGGCTTGCTGTGGAGCCGCTTGTTGATAGGGCGCTTTTGCGGCGTCCATCCAGTCCGCTTGCAGCGCCAGGGGTTCCCGTAAATGGCTGTCTTCCGGCCCCAGCCAGGCTTCGCTGCGCTCGGCGGTATCCCGTGGGTAAAGGATAAGCTCCGCCCGGTCTTCCAGCAATAAGTGGCTGGGGCTTTCCCACTGCTTACCGGGATGTCCGGTGGGGAGGGCTTCCAGCGCCTTCCAGTCCCAGGGGCCGTAAGGCGCCAGCCAGTAGTGCAGCAGGGCGGTAGCATAGGGCCTGCCGGCCAAATGTGACAGCGGCAAGCTTTGGCTTTTTTCGCCGTAGGAGCGGTTTTCATCCAGCAGCTCTTGCAGGAAATAATGCAATGCCTCCTGCTGACCGGTCAGATACTGCATGCTGCGGGTCAAACCGCGGTCCCAGCCGGGCAGCTGGCGTCGTAAATGGGGCAAAACTTCCAGGCGAACCCGGTTGCGCAGGTAAGTGGTGCTTTGGTTGCTGCTGTCTTCCCTCCAGGAGAGGCCTTCCTGGCGGGCGTAATTTTCTATGGCCTGCCGGCTTACCTGGCTGAGCGGCCTTACGTAGTGATCCCGGTAAGCCGGGATGCCGCTAAGGCCGGCCAGGCCAGTACCACGCTGCAGATTGATGAGAAAGGTCTCGGCGCTATCGTCTTGGTGGTGGGCCAGGGCTACGTGGGTATATGGTTTCGCCTGGAGCAGCTCCTGAAAATATTGGTAGCGCAGGTCTCGTGCCGCCATTTGGATAGAGCACTGCTGGGTTTCTGCGTAGGCTGTGGTGTCTACCTTCCGGGTATGCAGGGGCAACTTGTAGCGCCGGGCCAGGGCGGCTACCTGTTCCGCGTCCGCATGGGCTTCTTCCTGGCGCAGGCCAAAGTGGAGGTGAACCACGCCCTGCGCCAGGCCCTCTTTCCAGAGCAGGTGCAGGAGTACGGTGCTGTCCACGCCAGCGCTGCAGGCCACCAGTACCTGCGCTTTTTGGGCTTTTAGCTCATTTAAGAAAGGGGCGGCCCTTGCGATCATAGGCGGTCAAAGGTAAGTTCCATCCGCGCATCATCAGCGTCAGCCAGCCGTCAGGGTGGGGCGCTGGGCGGTAAGTTTTTCCGCTTTGAGCAAGCATTCTTGATACTCGGCTTCGGGCTGGCAGTGAATGGTTATGGCGCTGCCCACGCGGAGGCTGCTGTGCTGCTGGGCCCGGTGATGGAGGATGCTGCGGATCACTACGTTGAGGTCCAGATCGCCCTGGGGGTTTATATAGCCTACGGCGCCACTGTACAGTTCGCGGTTAAAAGTTTCGTGCTGGTCTATGAGCTGCATGGCGCTTACTTTGGGGGCGCCGGTCATACTGCCCATGGGGAAGCTGGTGGCCAGGGCATCAGAGAAGTGGAAAGCGGCATCCAGGCGGCTGGTTACGGTGCTTATTTGCTGATGCACGGCGGGAAAGGGATAAATGCCGCAGAGCTCTTCCACCCGGACGCTACCGGGGGCCGCGGTGCGGCTCAGGTCATTGCGCACCAGGTCTACGATCATGATATTTTCGGCGCGTTCTTTTTCGCTGGTGGCCAGTTCCTGGCGGAAGCGCATGTCTTCCGCCGGAGATTGGCCGCGGGGGGCTGTGCCCTTGATGGGCTGGGAGATGAGCCGGCGGCCCTGCTTTTGGAGGTAGCGCTCGGGCGAGAAGCAGAGCAGGTCCACGTCATTCCAGCGGTACAGGGCGCTGAAGGGGGCGGCGTGGCGCGGTCCGAGGTATCGAAACAGCGCGGGGGCATCCAGGGGGCCGGCAGCGGTAGCTTCCTGGCAGTAGTTGACCTCATAAATGCTGCCGTACTGCAGCTCTTGGCGCAGGGCCTCCACGGCTTGATGGTACTCTTTTGGCCCCTGGCCAAAGGAAAATGCAGGCAAGCTGGAAGGGGCGCCCACGGATGCGGCCCCGGGCAGCGCCTGGAGCAGCTGCTCAGCGCTGGCGTAGCGATGACTGCCCACGTAAAGGTGGGCGCCTCTTCGAAAGAGAAGGGTTTCGGGCTCAAAAAAGCTTAGCTGGGGGAGACCAAAGGTGGCGGGGTGCCGTGCGGGTAGTTTTTCGACCTGATGCCGCAGCTCATAATTGAGGTGGCCCAGCAGCCAGGAAGGTTTTGCCTGATGAAATTGGCGCAGGCGCGCAAAAGGGTGGTCCCCGGGATCGAGCTGCCGGTGGGCGCCCCAGCCGCAGAGCCAATCAAACCGGCTGTAGGGTCCCCGGTGCCCGTAGGAATGGAGGAGGGCAAAGCGGGGTTCGCTGGCTTCAAGGGCTATAAGACGGGGCAGGAGCGCCTCCTCCGTGGAGGCCGGTAGGCGAAAACGAAAGGGGTAGCCGGCCAGCTGTGCGTAGATACGGCTCATAGATTATCTTTTTCAGGGCCACTGGAGGGGCAGGGGGCATAATTGAGGCGGCTTAACGCGGAGGATTCAAAAGAAAGCGGCGCTGGGTTTAGGGCGCTTTTTTTGGAGTGGTTTTGCTGCAAATTGCGCTTGGTTTCGCCTTTGCGGGGTTTTACGAGGGGAGCGGAGGCTACTCGATTGGTTTGTCCTCCAAGGAGCGGGAGGAGGTAAGAAGGTGGGGGGGGATGGCGAATTAAAAGGAGCCATTATACATGAATGGGGCGATCATCGGTAGCTGCCAGGGCTGCCTCCTTTACGGCTTCTGCGTAGGTGGGGTGGGCATGGCTCATGCGGGCTATGTCTTCTGCGGAAGCGCGGAATTCCATGGCTGTTACTGCCTCAGAGATGAGATCAGCCACCCGGGGGCCAATCATGTGAACGCCCAGCACTTCATCAGTTTCTTTATCTGAAATTACTTTGATGAGGCCTTCGATGTCACCACTGGCCCGGGAACGGCCCAAGGCGCGGAAGGGGAAGCTGCCCGTTTTGATGGGGCGTCCTTCTTCTTTGAGGGCTTCTTCGGTTTGGCCTACGCTGGCTACTTCGGGCCAGGTATAGACCACACTAGGGATGAGGTTATAATCGATATGGGGTTTCTGGCCCGCGATGAGTTCTGCCACCAGGGTGCCTTCTTCTTCTGCCTTGTGGGCTAGCATGGCCCCGTATACGACATCACCGATGGCGTAAATATGGTCTTTTTCGGTTTGCATCTGCTGGTTCACCAGGAGCTTACCTCTATCGTCGGTTTTGAGGCCCGCTTTGTCCAGCGCCAGTCCCTGCGTGTAGGCAGAACGGCCTACGGCCACCAAACAATAGTCTGCTTCCCAGCTTAGCTCCTGCTCTTTTTTATCCTGGGCTTTAATGGTTACCGTGTGGCCTTCCCGGCTTACATCGGTAACTTTATGATTGAAGTGGAATTTGATGCCAATTTTTTTCAGGCTCTTGACAATTTCCTTGCTCATGGCCTTATCATAGGTGGGGATAGCGCGGTCCATGTACTCGATGACTTGCACCTCGGCGCCCAGGCGGGCATAAACACTGCTAAGCTCCAGCCCGATGATGCCGGCGCCGATTACCACCATTTTTTTGGGCACTTCCTGGAGGTTAAGGGCTTCCGTACTGGATATAATCCGTTCTTTATCGAACTTGGCAAAGGGCAGCTCCGTGGGTTTACTGCCGGTGGCTATCACGATCTTATCGGCCTGGATCTTTTCTTCTTTTTCGCCTTTTATTTTAAGGGTGTGTTCGTCCTCGAAGGAGCCCAGGCCTTGATATACGGTCACTTTGTTTTTTTCCATCAGAAATTTCACGCCGTCACAGGTTTGATCTACCACCTTCTTTTTGCGGTTGATCATTTGTTTCATGTCCACCTTGGGGGCGTTGATTTTGATGCCGTGCTCCTTAAATTCTTTTTGGGCTTTGATAAAGTGTTCCGAAGAGTCCAGCAGCGCCTTGGAGGGAATACAGCCCACGTTGAGACAGGTGCCGCCCAGGGTGGGGTACTTTTCGATTAAGGCAGTTTTAAGGCCCAACTGGGCACAGCGGATGGCGCTTACGTATCCACCGGGTCCTGAACCGATGATGGCAACGTCGAATTTTTCCATGGAATTTATTTTTCGGGGGATAGCTTGAAGAGGCAAAATTAGCGAAACAAAACGGGGCAAACGCATACCAGCGACCTGGAAGACCGCCGGGCGTACTGCCCTGCAGCGCTATTAGGAGGCCTTTATTTTAAGGGGATTTAGGCCGGGATCTTTAGGGCTCAAGCAGTTCATCCAGCGTTTCCCGGCTCACGGCATGGTAGCCGGGGCGTGCCTTTTGGTAAATGGCCTGGGCGAGGTCCTCCCGGCCACTTTCCTGCAGGGCTGCGTAGGTAGGGGTGAGGAATTTGCGGCGGCCTACCTGGACCAAAAAGGAGTCTACCCGGCTGTAGATCGGTTCATAACCAGCCCGGATAGTAGGCTGGAACCAGGCGGCTAAAATTTCGCTGTTTCCGCTTTGGCTGAAGTGGTAGGCTTCATCGAGGCGGCGAAGCTCATTAACCCTTACGCTATCCGGGAGCTTGTGCAGGAGGTGTAGCCATTCATGGGTGGTCCAGGCTTCGGTCAACTTTTTGGCGGGTAGTGTACCCGCTTTCATAAATTCTTCAAGCGCCTCCGCTACCTTGTTAAAGCGCTGGGAGGGTATTTTGGGTAAATTTCCGGGGAGGCCTTTTTCGTAAATCCAGGTGTCTATGTGCAAAGTTTTGTACTGCTCCGGGGAGAGGAGGTTTTCCTGGAGGTAGCTTAGGAAGGCTTCGGTGGTCATTACCTCAAATTGGTGCTTATCAAAGTAATTCCGCAGAAAAGTGTCGAAGCGGCTGCGACCTACTTCTTCCTCGATGAGCCGCAGGAAGAAGTAGCCTTTGTTGTAAGGAATACTGGTTACCCCTTCATCGGGGTTACGGCCGGCCAGGTCCAGTTTGAGCTTGGTGTCTTCCGGCCGGTCTTCAAGCATGGCGGCGGCATCTTCTTTAAGTTCACTGCGGGTAAGGCTGGCCAGCATTTCACTGTAATCACGGCCGTACACTTCTTCCATTATGCGGTGCTCGAAGTAAACGGTAAAGCCCTCATTAAGCCAGAAATCATTCCAGGTGGCATTGGTCACAAGGTTGCCACTCCAGCTGTGGGCCAGCTCGTGCGCCACCAAGCTTACCAGGCTTCGATCGCCGGCCAAAATGGTAGGGGTGGCAAAAGTGAGCCGGGGGTTTTCCATCCCGCCAAAGGGAAAGGAGGGCGGGAGCACGATGATGTCATAACGCCCCCAGGCGTAAGGGCCATAGAGTTTTTCGGCTGCCTGAACCATCTTCTCCAGGTCGGCAAATTCATAAGCCCCTTTTTCAAGTAAGGGCTGCTCGGCATACACGCCGGTTCGTTCACTGATGGCTTTAAAGCGGATATCGCCAACGGCCAGGGCCATTAAGTAGGAGGGAATGGGCTGGGGCATTTCAAAGTGATACTGGCCCGTTTCGTTTTTTTCCTGCGGGTTCTGGGCACTCATTAGCGCAAGCATTTTGGGGGGAACCTGGACATTTGCCTCATAAGTAAAGCGAATGCCGGGGCTGTCTTGGCAGGGCACCCAGGAGCGGGCCAAAATAGCCTGGCTCTGCGTGAACAAGAAGCGAGCGCTGCCGGAGGCGGTCTGTTGGGGGGAAAGCCACTGTAGGGCCCGGGCGCTGTCTCCAGTCCGATAAGCAATACTTACTTTTTGGGCATCAGCAGGCAAGATTACGGTAAGGGGCCGTCCCAGGTCTTCCTGAAAAGCCCCTAGCGTGAAATCCGCTTTTTGCCCATCCACTTTCACTTCTTGGATGGCCAGGTCATAGGTGTCAAAAACGATTTGCTTGGCTGCTTGCGGGGTTTTGATATCCCAGGTAGCGGTAGCCACTATGGTGGCACTGTCAAAAAGCACCCGGGCGTCCCAATCGAGGTGGCTCACTACTGCTTTTTGGGGTTGAGCGTAGGAGTGGGGGTCATTTAGCATGGCAGTTGTTTGGTCATGCCCCGTGGCTTGGGGGCTTTTACTTTGGGTTTGTTTTCCGTTCTGGCAGCCGGTGAGCAGGCCGAGGGCTAGCGGCAGGGCCAGCAAGTATTTCTTATTCATTGTGTACTTTCGTTTCGCTTTAAAGAAGCTTTGATGGGATTTTACTCCCTGGCAAGTTTCTGATCTAACTCTTAAAACCTGCACGCAAGATAGAAATGAAAAACCTGCTGATAAAATTGATGGTGAACGCCCTGGCGGTGTTCATTACGGGCTGGATACTGGGAGATGCCGTCCAGATAAATGGCATTCTGGGGGCCCTGGCCGTGGCGGTGGTTTTGGCCTTGCTCAACTTAACGGTAAAGCCCGTGCTGGTGCTCCTAACTATTCCGGCCACGGTAGTTACCCTGGGGCTGTTTCTCTTGGTGGTCAATGCACTGGTGGTGCTCACGGCCGATTACCTGCTGGCTTCTTTTCAAATAGCCAATTTCTGGTGGGCTCTGCTTTTCAGCTTGCTTTTGAGCTTTATCAACTCTCTTCTGCTAAGGTTAGGCGAAAAACCGGCGGCTTAATTCGTGTCTGCCTATAAAGCCGGTCAGCTTCGTTACGCTTGCTTCAAAAATGCTCATTTACCCTAGTAAACTCCGCTTTTTGAAGCTGCGCAAGCCTCGCTGACCAACTTTCTAGGACAGACACTCGACTCTGTAGACAGACACTAATTAATATCTGAGTTTGGGTCCCGGGGTTCAAGGCGGGTAATGCCACCGGACATGGCATACTTCATCACGTCGCTGCTGGAGAAAGGTGCCTTTTCCACGTAGCTACTGGGCACCAGATAGAGGTTGCCCGAAATATTGTAGCTATGGGGGCAGTATACGGCGATGAGGTCCCTGGAGGAAGGCAGCTCCAATTCTTCATCGGTAACAAAGCCCAGGCGCCGGATTTCGGAATGTTCGTAAAGCTTTACGAGCACCGGGTTTTTAAAGTTCTTCTTTGGGCCTACGAAGGCCCCCATGAGATCTTTTACCGCGGTATACACCATTCCGAGCAGGGGCATGCGCTGGAGGATACGGTCGCCCCAGGCCTTCATCTTTTCGGAAACGAAGTGATTTACCACGTACCCGGCTGCAGTGACCACCACGGCGGTAAGGACAATACCCAGGCCGGGCACGTCGAGGGGGTTAAATGAATCCAGCAGCAAAAAAAGCTGAATAAGCAGGTAAATGGTGACGGCGATGGGTACCAGCACCAGCAGTCCCTGGATGAAGTATTTCAAGAGGCTCTTCATGAGGTAGTTTCCTTAGCGATTTCTTTTTGCAAATATCTGGGGAGTTTGGCTACCACCAGCGCGTAAGAGTCTTCCAGCCACTGCCATACTTCCGAGGGGGGCACGCTGCCGTCGAGGGTGAGGGAATTCCAGTGCTTTTTATTACTGTGATAGCCGGGCAGCAGGGATGGATGCTGGCTCCGCATTAATTCATTTTGCGCGGGGCGCCCCTTAAAGGTGAGGTGCAGGGGCTGGCTGTCGAGGCTTAGGAGCAGGAAAACTTTTTGGGCCACCTTAAATACCAGGGTATCCGGGCCAAAGGGCATTTCCTCGCTCACCCGCGGTTTGGACAGGGCCCAGGAACGGATGCCTTCCAGATCAAGTGCATGCGGCATAGGAATGGAATTAAAAGACGAAAGTACGATAGGAATCTCCTAAATCTGAAGGGCCCATGAACTAGCTTGCCGTGGCCCGGGTTTAGGTAGATAAGAAGCAAATTTTTACCTTCGCCCTGCTCGGAGATTATGTTGAATCAAAGCTGAAGGAGTAATGACTGGAGTAGATTTAGAAAAGGCCCTCGACCGCCTGAAAGCCCGGGAGGAGCGCAAAAGCCCTGATGAAGTTTTAGCCGCCTTTAAACAAATACTGGCCGATGACGACCAGCAAGAGGAGGAGATACTAGGGCGTATTTTTAGCCACGAAGGCTTAAGTCCGCAATTGGACCTCCGCAAGCTTGATCCCCAAAAAATTTATACCCTTGACCAAGTAAAAGAGCTCTGTACCCAGTACCGGTTGCGTTTTCTGGACTCGGCTTATTTCAAAGGGGAGATTCCTTACGAGGCCACCCGAAAAGTGAAAGCCCTCCAAAAAGATCAAAACCAAACCCTCTCCTCTTTTAAGATAATGGCACCTGCCCCTATGTTCCACCTGGAATATAAGGACAAAGATCCTTTGCTTTTTGTACCCCTGGGAGAAAACAGGTTTTACCTTATTCATAAGTGGGGCAGGGACTTACATCCCTTGCGCAAGCTGATGGTATTCCCCTTCCGTCATTTTAAAGCTTTGATGGGCTCGCTGGCAGGGCTCTGCGCTTTTATTGTATCGGTAATACCGAGCTCCTTGCTGATAGGGCCCTATGATAATCACTCCTTAAGCATAAGAGTTATCTTTTTCTTTTACCTATTTATAGCGCTCGGAGGGATGACGTTGCTGTACGGTTTTAGCCGGGTGAAAAATTTTAACTCGGTGCTCTGGAACAGTCGCTACGACGATTGAGGGATGTCAAACTGATCTTTTTCTATAGCAGCTACCAGCTGCTCAAGCTCCCAAGCGTCTCTTAAGTGGTAGTTCCCAATGGCCGTTCTTTCTAATCCGGCCAAATAGGCCCCACAGCCCAACTGCGTGCCCAAGTCATGGGCCAGACTTCGTATATAGGTGCCTTTACTACAATCTACTAACAATTGCACGCGGCCCGTATCGGTGAGGTCCGTAAGCTGCAGTTGTTGTATTTGTACGGGCCGGGCGGGTAGGTCTTGCTTAGCTCCTTTCCGTGCCAGTTCATAGGCCTTTTGGCCTTTCACTTTGAGCGCAGAGAATATGGGCGGTTTTTGCCATATTTCCCCGCGGAAATGTGCCAGGTTTTGCTCGATCTGTGGCATGTTCAAGTGCTCAAAAGACCCTTGTGGCTGCGGGCTGGTTTCGGCATCGTAGCTATCGGTGACGTACCCCAGTTGTAAGGTGGCCCGGTAGGTTTTGGGCAGCCCCATGTATTCCTCTATCCTTTTGGTGTGCCGGCCCACGCCCAGAATAAGAAGGCCGGTGGCCAGGGGATCAAGGGTTCCGGCGTGGCCCAGCTTGAGTTTACGTAGGCCGCTGGCGTGGCGGAAGGTGTAGCGCAGTTTGTTCACCACGTCAAAGGAGGTCCAGCGCAGGGGCTTATTGACCAGAAGGGTGAAGCCAGACTGGAGTTGTTCGGGATCCAGAGCCAAGGATGGAAAATTTAAGTGGATAGGTTAGGCCCCAGCTTCCTGCTGAAGATGCCGGGGAGGGGGCTGGTAGAACGGGATAAGCTTTCCTAAGGGAGCAAGGCCGTACTTTCTGGGCAGGGCCCATTTGGCCGGGAGGCCCAATAAAAGCGCTGGAAAGGGGCTAGTCCTGCTCGGTGCGGGATTGATCTTCCCGGGGCCGGTACATGATGGCGAAAATCTCCGTAAGAATGCCTAAAATTATGAGCATAGGGCCCCAAACGATGCGCCGGGGGGAGAAAATTTCGGGGTTAAAGACGGTGGGATCATCGCTGCCGCCACCGGCCATGAGTAGGTAACCGATGATCATGAGGACCAGCCCTAAGCCAGCGAGGAGGTAGTGACGGCGGGTGAAGACGAAATCTTGTTTTTTCATAGGGTCAAAAATAAAGTTGATCTGTGGTAAGGCGCAAATATCGGCGAATGGCAAAATAGGTACATCCTACCGAAATGAGGATGCCTCCCAGTACAAGGCCAACGCCGATAAGAATCATTTGGGACCAGTGCAGGATGGCCACGTAGCTGGGGAGCTGCTGGCTTAATAGATAGAGCAGTCCGCCCAAAAGCAGCATAGCTACCAGGGCTCCTAACAGGCCGTGCCAAAAGCTGCGCTGCAAAAAGGGACGCCGGATAAATCCGCGGGTGGCGCCTACCAATTGCATGGTTTTGATAAGAAAACGACGCGAGTATATGGCCAGCCGTATGGAGCTATTGATAAGGGTAATAGCAATGAGCGCAAGGAGCACCGCGCCGCCGATGAGAAGATAACCGATGCGACGGATGTTCTGGTTGAGCTCTTCTAGCAGGGGCTGGTCGTAAATAACCTCTTGCACTACGGGTTCTCCGGCAAAATCCTCTTTGAGCGCTTGCAGGCGATCCCGGTTTACGTAAGGGGCTTTCAGGCGGAGTTCCAGGGCGTCACTAAGCGGGTTGTAGCCTAGAAATTGGACAAACTCTTCATCCAGCGTTTGGCGGAGTTCCTCGGCCGCCTCTTCTTTACTGATAAAGTGGAGGTCTTTCAGGTAAGGCGCCATGGAAAGGCTCTTCTGGAACTGGCTCACGGCTACCGGGGAAGCTTCCTCTTCCAGAAGCAGGGTAAGGGTGAAATTCTCCTTTACCTCGCGGGCTATGCTGCGGGCATTGAGCACCAGCAAGCCAAAAACCCCCAGGACAAACAGCACCAGGGCAATGCTTACAATCACCGAGATATAGGAGGAGCGCAAGCGCCGCCGGGTAAAACGTACATCTGAATTAGCCTTATCCATGAGAATCGGGGCGAAGGTAGCAAAAGCTTTTGGCCTGCCGTAGGGCAGGAGAGGCCCCTGTTTATCGAATAAATAAGACCTCCTCTCTACAATAACTTGTGGAAAGAGCAGGGCGCGGCTACATTTCAAACCAGTGGTAATGTGCTATATTCGCCTCCGTGAAAAGGGAGAGGTCCTTATCTTAAGCGCTGGCCTCCACCAAAAAATTAATCAACTCGTGAAATACCTCGGAAGAAAGCTCATTTTCTTTTTCAAATTCCTGATTCCTTTCTGGGGCTTCTTACTTTGCTTTTTATGGCCCAAAACTGCTTTCTCAAGCCTCATGATCGATATTACCGCTAAGGACCGAACTATGGAAGAGTTTCGCACCGGCAGTAGGTACCAGCGGCGCTCCGGCATTACCTGTCCCCAGCCAGTTGGGAACGCCCACTACCGCCTTGCCATCATTCAGGGGGCGGACCACCCTGAAGATGCCTACCATAAACTTCTCTCACCGGTACAGTCTCAAAATACCCGAAAAGGCGGTTTTCACCATGAAAATTGGGTAGAAACGGAACTCCTTACCCTGCACCCCTCGCATCATAGCCACGAGGGACCGCCTCCCTACCTTGATCCATTCGAGCGCGGCACGCATAGGAGGCCTAGCGGCCAAATGAGCCCCGACCGGGCTGCAAGTTGGACACCAGTGAATAAGCCCCAATCCGAACAAAGAAACCCACCCCAAACCACCACAGTAAAGACAAAAAAGACCAAGCAAAAATACCCGGCCTCGCCTACAGCAAAGGCCCGGCCTGCTCGAGAAGCCCTCAAACTCCGATTTAGAATTGGAGCGCGGGTAAGCAGCCCTGCTAAGCAAGAAAAGGCCGCCAGCATCCCTAAAGGAGCCAGAGAAACCATGGTGTCGCGAGAACGAAAAGAAACGTCTTACAAAGGGAAAGAGGGCGGCTTAAGTAGCGCTCGTAATAATGCAGAGCAAGACGTTAATTATGCTACTAATGTAGAGCTGCAAGATTGTTACCGCATCGTTTTGGGAAGCTTTAAAAGACCCCTTAATGCCGAACAACTGCTCCAAAAGCTGGATAGTCCTGAAGCTATGGTAGTATATGTACCCAAGTACCATACTTATCGGGTGGTATATGCCTCCTACGAGAAGGTAGAAACAGCAGATGCCCATGCGGTTGAGCTTCTAGAACACTACCCCCAGGCCTGGATAGTTAAATTTTAAAGCCGCCAGGGCTTCCCTTTTTTCTTCTCACCGTCTCTAGCTTTTTAAAAACAAGGGCTTACACGGGCTGATAGGAGCCACGTACTTAAATAGCTCCACAAGGAGCAGGGGGAGTAAAACCATTCCATAGGGAGCAAAAAACGCCCATAATGGGAAATAGCCCGCCAGCAACTGTTCTCAAGCTTAAAAAGACCGACCGTCTGGTGGTATTGACGGGCGCTGGCATTAGTGCCGAAAGCGGCATCAGTACTTTCCGGGATAAAGGTGGTCTGTGGGAGCAGTTTTCCATCGAGGAAGTAGCCACCCCAGAAGCCTGGCAACGTGCGCCCCAAAAAGTACTTGGCTTTTATAACCAGCGTATCCGGCAAATGAAAAGCTGCCAGCCGAATGAGGCACATTTGGCCCTGGCCAAACTGGCGACCTACTGCGCGGTGGAGGTGATCACGCAGAACGTAGACGACCTGCACGAAAGAGCCGGTAGTGAGCGGGTGCTGCACCTCCACGGCCAGCTTAATAAAGCCCGCAGCAGCGTAGATCCCTCCCTGGAATATGAGCTAAGGGGCGAGATACCCTGGGGCGCTACCTGCGCCCATGGTAAGCAGTTGCGCCCCAAGGTGGTCTGGTTTGGAGAACCCGTACCGGCCATGGAAGAGGCCCAAAAGCGGGTAGATGAGGCGGATTATCTGCTGGTAATAGGCACCAGCCTGCAAGTGTATCCCGCAGCCGGACTGGTGCGCTGGGCACCGCATGCCCTCCCCAAGTTGATCATAGACCCTTCCCCTGAGCTGGGGCATAAGGGCATTTCTAATATCACCCATTGGCCAGTAGGGGCCAGCGATGGTATGCGTTATTTTATAACCCAGCAGGAGGCAGCGGAAAGAGGCTCGTCAGCGTAATAACATTTCCTATATTTGCATCCGCATTGGAGGGGACTTATGGTCCCCTCTTTTATTAGCTTACATCCATGGATGCGCGCCTGATTGAGTCGAAAATTAAGGAACTGCTGGAGGAAAAAGAGGCTTTCTTAGTGGAGTGCTTGGTGACGAATGATGCCCGCATCCACGTGGAAGCTGATACCCCAGTCGGGATAACCCTGGGTAAACTGAGTGAATTGAGCAGAGCGTTGGAGGAACGCCTCAACCGTGATGAAGAAGACTTTGAGCTTACCCTTACCTCTCCTGGGGTAGGTAAGCCGCTGAGAGTTCCGCAGCAGTACGTTCAAAATGTAGGGAGAAAAGTGAAATTGTTAGGGGTCAATGGTCAAAAAAAAGAGGCCCGCTTGACCCACTTTGAAGATGACGTGCTTACCCTGGAATGGAAGCAAAGAGAACCAAAACCGGTGGGCAAGGGCAAACGCACCGTCACCAAGCAAGAACAATGGCCTCTAAAGGAGGTCAAAGAGGTAACCGTAGAAATAGAATTTTAGTCTCACCTGCTAGCAACTATGGAAAATAAAGCAATCATTGAAAGTTTCGCGGACTTTAAGGACGAGAAGAACATCGACCGGGTTACTTTAATGGCCATTATAGAAGAAGCGCTGCGTGCCCAAATTACTAAACGCTACGGGGATGATGCCAATTTTGACATTATTGTAAACCCCGATAAGGGTGACCTGGAGATTTGGCGCAATCGTACCATCGTGGCCAACGGCGAGGTAGAAGACGACAACACCGAAATAGCCCTCTCCCAAGCGCTTAAAATTGAGCCTGACTTTGAGGAGGGAGAAGAAGTGTCCGAAGAGCTGAAATTGATCGACCAAGGTCGGCGTTTTGTGCTAGCTTTTAAACAGAACCTAGTCCAAAAAGTCCAGGAACATGATAATAGCGTTCTCTTTAAAAAATACCAGGACCTGGAAGGCGAAATCCTTACCGGCGAGGTGCATCACATCCGCCCGCGCGCGGTCATTATTTACGATGATGAGAGCAATGAGCTCATCCTGCCCAAAGACAAGCAAATTCCCCGAGACTTTTTCCACAAGGGCGACACCGTCCGGGCAGTGGTAGAAAGCGTAGACATGAAGGGCAGTAAACCCGTTATCACCCTCTCAAGAACCAGTCCTGCCTTCCTCCAAAAACTTTTCGAACAGGAAATACCAGAGGTGTTCGACGGCCTTATCACCGTGAAAAAAGCAGTGAGGGAGCCCGGCGAAAAGGCCAAAGTGGCGGTAGAGTCTTATGATGACCGCATAGACCCCGTAGGCGCCTGCGTGGGAATGAAGGGAAGTCGCATTCACAGCATTGTGCGTGAGCTGGGCAACGAGAATATCGATGTCATAAATTACACGACCAACGAAAAGCTCTTCATTCAGCGAGCACTCAGCCCGGCAAAGATTACCAGTATGACTCTTCACGAGGACAAGCGCCAGGCAGAAGTGTATCTCAAGCCCGATCAGGTATCCCTGGCCATAGGCAAGCGCGGCATGAATATAAAACTGGCAGGAATGCTCTCCGGCTACGAGATAGATGTTTACCGCGACGTAGACGAAGAAGAAGACGTAGAACTTACCGAATTTGGCGACGAAATCGAGGATTGGGTAATCAAAGCTTTAAAGAAGATTGGCTGCGATACTGCCAAAAGCGTCTTAGATTTGACCACGGAAGACTTGGTTAATCGTACAGATCTAGAAGAAGAAACCATTTTAGAGGTGCGCGATGTACTGCGCTCTGAATTTGATGAATAAATTAAATCACCTACATGACCCACAAGTCTTTGCGGCTTAGTCAATTAGCGAAAGAGTGCAACACCGGTGTTAGCACCCTCATAGAATTCCTGGAAAACCTGGGAGTTGAGGACAAAATGCGCCCCAACACCAAGGTATCGGATGCCTATATCCAAAAGGCCCTGGAAAATTTCGCCCCCGATAAGGCCCGCAAAGAGGAATCGGAGGCCGTAAGCCGGCAGTTTAAGAAAGAGAAAGAAGACCTCCTGCAGAAGCAGCAAGAGGAGGAGGTCCCTGCCGAGAAAAAAGACGATGAGTTGATCAGCGCCCGCGCCTCTCTTTCCGGTCCTAAAACGGTAGGAAAACTGGACCTGGACGATAAGAATCGCCCCAAGAAAGAGGAGGACGCTCCAAACAAAACAGAAGAAGCGCCCCAGACGCCGTCAGCCCCCCCCCAGGCCGCTCCTGAAGAAAAATCTGCGGAAGCCAAGCCCCCGCGAAAAGCGCCTCGTGAGGAGGTTACGCAAGAAATGGCGCCCGCTGAAAAAAAATCAAGCCCTTCTCCAGACCAAGAAGAAAAAGCAGATCCGGCCCCGACGCAAAAAGCGGGCGCCGAAGATGTTCCCAAGCAAACGGAGAAAACCGAGGCACCAAAAGAGCAAACCACGGAGCAAGAAGAGCCTGCGCAGCCCGCAGCCAAGACCCCCGAAGAAAAGCCAACAGCCGCCACAAAACAGCAAGAGAAAGCCGAAGAGGAAAGACCTGAAAATACCACTTTAAACACACAATACCAACGCCTTTCGGGCCCTAAATTCACCGGGGAAAAAGTAGATCTTGCCAAATTCGACCGGCCTAAGCGGAAAAAGAAAGTGGCCTCCAGCACTGATGATAAAAGCGACCTCAAGAAAAAGCGGAAACGCAAAAGAATAAGCCCACATAAAGGAGGCGATAAGCGCAAAGGCGGCGGCCGCGGCGCCAAGCCTGAGCTTACCGAAGAAGAGGTGCAAAAGCAGGTGAAAGAAACCCTGGAAAAACTTACCGGCGGAGGCAAGAAAAACAAAGGAGCTAAGCTACGCCGGGAAAAGCGCCAAACCCGCCGCGAAAAAGACGAGCTGGAAGCACTCGAACAAGAGGAACAAAGCAAAGTAATCCAGGTAACAGAATTTGTAACCGTAAGCGAGCTGGCCAACATGATGGACGCGCAGGTTACCCAGGTGATTTCTTCCTGTATGTCCCTGGGCATGATGGTAACTATGAACCAGCGGCTAGACGGCGAAACCCTCCAAATTGTGGCTGAGGAATTTGGCTATGAAGTTGAATTTGTGAGTGCCGATGTGACCGAAGCCATTGAGGAAGAACAAGAAGATGACCCCGGAGAGCTGGAACCACGTGCCCCCATTGTTACCGTCATGGGCCACGTAGACCACGGTAAAACCTCTCTGCTCGACTACATCCGGAAAGCCAATGTCATAGCCGGAGAATCGGGCGGTATTACCCAGCACATAGGCGCTTACGCCGTAAAACTGGAAGACGCTCAGCAAATAACCTTTCTCGATACGCCCGGGCACGAAGCCTTTACGGCCATGCGGGCCCGCGGAGCGCAGGTTACCGATATTGCCATTGTGGTTATCGCCGCCGATGATGATGTGATGCCCCAAACCAAAGAGGCCATTAGCCACGCGCAGGCCGCCGGCGTCCCAATGATCTTTGCCATCAATAAAATAGATAAGCCCGGCGCCAATCCAGAAAAGGTAAAGCAAACCCTCGCCGGAATGAACCTCCTGGTGGAAGATTTTGGCGGAAAAGTTCAGAGCCAGGATGTATCGGCCAAGAAAGGGAAACACATTGACGAGCTGCTCGAGAAAGTACTCCTGGAGGCAGAGCTGCTCGAATTAAAAGCCAATCCCAACCGGAACGCCACCGGTACCGTGGTAGAAGCGGCGCTGGATAAGGGGAGGGGCTACGTCTCGACCATTCTCGTCCAAAACGGTACCCTGCATATAGGAGATTATGTGCTGGCCGGCCAATTTAGCGGCAAAGTAAGGGCCATGCTAGACGAGCGCGGACAAAAAATCGACGGTGCCGGCCCCGCCCGGCCGGTTACCATACTGGGGCTGGATGGGGCCCCCCAAGCGGGCGACACCTTCGTGGTAATGGAAGATGAGCGCGAGGCCAAGAATATTGCAGCCAAGCGTACCCAACTCCAACGCGAACAAAGCGCGCGCAGCCAGAAGAACCTTACCCTGGAGGAAATCGGTCGCCGTCTGGCCATCGGAGACTTCCAGGAGCTCAACGTCATTGTAAAAGGCGACGTAGATGGTTCCATCGAAGCGCTGTCTGATGCCTTACAAAAGCTCAGTACAGACGAAATTCAGGTCAATATCATTCACAAAGGCGTAGGCCAGATCAGCGAGAGCGATATTCTCCTGGCAGCGGCCTCAGATGCCATTCTGGTAGGCTTCCAGGTAAGGCCTTCCCCCAATGCCCGGAAAATTGCCGAAAAAGAGCACGTCGAAATCAGGCTCTACTCTATCATTTACGATGCTATCAACGAGATTCGCGACGCCATGGAAGGCATGCTGTCTCCGGATGTGAAAGAGGAAATTACCGGCAATATCGAAGTACGCGAAACCTTCAAGATCAGTAAGGTGGGTACCATCGCCGGTTGTTACGTTCTGGATGGCAAAGTCTCGCGCAATACCAAAATACGGGTAATCCGCGACGGCGTAGTGCTGCATACCGGTGAGCTGGCTTCCCTTAAGCGCTTTAAAGACGATGTAAAGGAGGTTTCCAAGGGTTATGAGTGTGGCCTGAACATCAAAAACTTTAACGATATCAAAGAAGGCGATATCATCGAAGGCTACCAGGAAGTAGAAGTCAAGAAAACGCTCTAATGCGGCCCTTCCGCTTAGCTCCCGCCAAGGGGCAGTGGGCTTCCGTCCGGAGCGGTTGTATCCAGTAGGGCTCAGTCCAGCTTGGGGAAGTTGATCCGGGTGCGAATGATAAAACTCCCCGGGAAGCGCTGTTTCACCCGCTTAAGGAAGCGTTCAGCTTCCAGCCGGGTTTTAAAATCCCCCAGCTGAATGCGGTATTCCGGGCTCTCGTACACCGTGTGGGGCTTGTATTTAGGAAAAGCTTGTAGACACCGGCTGCGGTACCGCAGCGCCTCTTGCCGGGACCCGTTATAAATTTGTACCCGAAAACCTTGCAGAGTGGGATCGGCTTTCGCCGCTGCCAGGTATCGCTGGTGCAGGGATTTTACCGCTGGTTCTATCCACATTTCCAGCGAATCAGTAGGCTGCTGGGCCCGGGCGGTAGCTACCGTCAGCAGGGCCCCTATACTTATCCAGAGAATCTTTGCTTGCATGCCCCCAAAAGTAGCGATTTGCCGCATTAGAAGATACCCGCTGGCAGCGGCCCGATGCACATTTGGCCGCCAGGCCGCTAGGGTGCTTCCGGTAGGCCTGCCGGCCAAATGTGAGCCGCGCCTGGCGGGTATGTCCTTCCCCAAAATACCTGCAAACGGTGATTTGGCGGGCTATTTAGAAGAGATTTAAATTGCTTTGGGAGGTACCGCCCCCCCTCCTTTAAACCTTTTCCCCTTAAATTTGCCCACCAAAGTTTGGAAAAGCTACATACCCGGTACACTAATGAGAATACTACGCGCTTATAGGGGTTTAAAACCCGGCATTCTTTTACTCGCTATGCTGCTATCAGGTCTTCAAATGGGCCTGGCTCAGGAGATTGATGGTGATGCGGCCAAGGGTAAAGATCTCTTCATGACCAACTGCGCCTCCTGTCACAAGCTGAATAGCAAAATGATAGGACCGGCCCTGGCTAACTACACCGAAAAGCGCGATGTAGACTACCTGGTCAAATGGATCATCAATAATAAAGCGCTGCGGGATGCCGGCAATGAACAAGCGCTGGCCATCTACGAAGAATACAATGGGCAGGTGATGCCCAATTTTCCCAACCTTTCCGAGGGAGACGTGATGAATATTCTCGCTTACCTAGAAACCGGTGGCGAGAAGAAAAAACCGGAAGGGGAGCAGCAGGTAGCGCAAACCGATGGGGGCGCCGCAGGGCCTAAAGATGATAACACCACCTTACTCCTCATTCTGGGCGGTATTTTGCTTTTCCTGGTGATTCTGCTGGTACGGGTAAAAAACACCCTAAAGCAGGTGCAAGGCCAGCCTACCCGCTCCCTCCTGGAAGACGCTAATATCTTTACCCGAACCGCCCTTAAAAATCCGCGCGTACTCACCGTGCTCACCATCGTGGTGGCGGTGGTCTTTATCCAGCAGCTCTACGCGGGGCTTATGATCTTAAATGTGGACCAGGGCTACCAGCCTGAACAGCCCATCAAATTCTCGCATAAGCTGCACGCGGGCGAAAATCAAATCAACTGTTCTTACTGCCACTACGGGGCCCGGAAAAGCAAGCATAGTAATATTCCCTCAGCGGGCGTGTGTATGAATTGCCACATGCAAATTCAAGAGGGGCCCAAGTACGGCAAAGAAGAAATCGCCAAAATTTACAAAGCCGTGGGCTGGGACCCGGAAACCTTCTCTTACAAAAAAGACTACGAGCAAAAGCCCGTGAAGTGGGTCCGCATTCACAAGCTGCCGGACCTGGCCTATTTCAACCACGCGCAGCACGTTACCGCGGGCAACTTGCAATGCCAGACCTGCCATGGCCCCATCCAGGAAATGGAAGAGGTGTACCAGTATTCTTCCCTTACGATGGGCTGGTGCATCAACTGCCACCGCGAACAAGAGGTGCAAGTAGAAGAGAATGGGTACTATGCGCAGATGCATGAAAAGCTCAAAGAAAAGTATGGCGACGACGTGAAGGTGACCGTAGAGATGATCGGCGGGCTGGAATGCGGTAAGTGCCATTACTGATCCACAAACCAAGAATGACAAGTATAACCCCTGAAGTGTAATCATGGCGGATAAGAAGCAATACTGGAGGGGCATAGCGGAACTGGAAAATCCGGGCCTTAAAGAGCAGCTCGGCAAAAACGAATTCCGGGACCCCTTGCCTACCGATGAATTTCTAAGCGATGAAAACGCGCTTCATAACGGACAAACGTCCCGGCGCGATTTTCTCAAATACATGGGCTTTACCACGGCCGCTGCTACGCTGGCGGCTTGTGAATCGCCGGTGTATGAGTCCGTTCCCTACGTGGTGGCCCCGGAAGAGGTTATACCCGGCCTGGCCAACTACTACGCTACCAGCTACTTTGATGGGCATGACTATGCTTCGCTCCTGATCAAAACCCGGGAAGGACGCCCCATAAAGGTGGAAAACAATAAAATGGCCAAGCTCAATGGCAGCGCCAACGCGCGTCTTCAGGGCTCCGTTCTCAACCTTTACGATAGTTCCCGCCTCCAGGCGCCCCGTAAAGGCAGCGAAAGCATTGATTGGGAAACACTGGATGCACAGGTTATCGACGGCCTCCAAAAAGCGGATGCCGCCGGTAAACAGGTGGTACTGCTCACCGGCAGTGTAATAAGCCCCAGTGCCCAAAAGGTGATTCGCAAATTTGGAAAGCAGTTTAAGCAGTTCCGTCACGTAGTGGTGGATCCTTTATCTTATTCCGAGAAGCTACGGGCCTGGCAAGAAGCCACCGGCAAGCGGGCCCTGCCTCTCTATCACTTTGATAAAGCGCGGGCCATCGTATCCTTTGGCGCCGATTTCCTGGGCGATTGGGTAGGGCAGAGCGTGAGCTCCGATTACGCCAAGACCCGGGTCCCCGGGAAAGATATGAGCCGCCATTTGCAATTTGAGGCCAACCTCTCCCTCACGGGTTCCAATGCGGATCAACGCTATAAACTCAAGGCATCCGAAACAGGCCTTGCCCTGGCCGAACTGTACAACGCCATAGCCCAGGCCAAAGGTAGGCCTACCCTAAACCTAAAAGGGAAATCCAGCCAGTACCAAGCAGTACAAAAGGCCGGGAAAGAGCTCCTCAAGGCGGGGGCCAAAGCCCTGGTAGTAGCCGGTGGCAACAACGCCGACTGGGAGCACCTGGTGATAGCCATCAATAAAATGCTTGGGGCGGAAGGAAATACCGTAAATGTAGAGCAGCGCTGCTTCCTGCGCCAGGGGTCTGACCAGGCCCTGGAAAACCTCACGGCCGATATGAAGGCCGGAAAAGTAGGGGGCATTGTGCTACACAATGCCAATCCCGCTTATCACCGGGCGGGCAATTTAGCCTTTAAAGAGGCCCTTCAAAAGGTAAACACCCGGGTGGCCATCACCCCTAAGGCCAATGAGACGGCCCAAGCCTGTGATTTCCTGGCGGCGGAGAGTCATTATCTGGAAAGTTGGAACGACTTTAAGCCGGCCGACGGGCATTACAGCCTGCAGCAGCCCACGATCCAGCGGGTATATGACACCCGTCAGTTTGAAGAATGCCTGATGCGCTGGGCCGGTATGGTCGGCTCCTACCGCGAAATGATCCAGAACAGCTGGCAGGAAGGAATGCTTCGGGACCGCTCCTGGAAAGAAGTGCTGCACGACGGGGTCTTTGCCGCGGCTACCCCGCTCGCGGGCGCCACACAGGAGCCGGCCGAGCAAGAAACCGCTCAGGAGGCCCAAAGTGATGGCGCCAACCTGGACCGGGTAGCTGCCTCCGTGAGTAAAATGGCGCAAAATGCCAGTGGTATGGAGCTTAACCTCTACCAGAAAGCCGGTGTAGGCGCTGGTATGCTGGCCAATAACCCCTGGCTTCAGGAATTGCCCGATCCCATTACCCGAACCACCTGGGACAATTACGTAGCGCTCTCGGCCGCTGACGCTAAGGAGCTCGGGCTGCGCAATTGGAACGAATCAGACGGCGCCCTTAACGGCAACGCCGTAAACCTCACCATCGGTAAAACTAAGCTCAAGGAAGTACCCGTAATCGTACAGCCTGGCCAAACCCCCGGAACTATAGGCCTGGCCATAGGCTACGGCCGGAAAGGATTGGGTAAGGTAGCCGATGGCGTAGGCTTAAACGCGCAGCAACTGTCCGTCGGTCGGGCGCATTTTGCCGAAGTAGAGGTGGAACCACTCCCCGAATACAAGCATCCCTTTGCCAGCATCCAGCATGGCTACACCATGATGGGACGGGAAATAGTAAAAGAAACCGATCTCTCCACTTTCCTCAACAAGCCGGCCCATACCGCCGCGGGGGATGGCTGGAATGAGCTGCCGGAATTTGGCACCTACAAAGGAGAGCAAGCCCCGGATAAAACCACCCTCTGGAGCTCCTTCGACCATGAGACAGGCCACATGTGGAACATGTCCATAGACCTTAACATGTGCACGGGCTGCGGCGCCTGCGTGGTAGCTTGCCAAAGCGAAAACAATGTACCCGCCGTAGGGAAAGAAGAGGTGCGGAACTTCCGCGATATGCACTGGCTGCGGATAGACCGATATTATTCTTCCGAAGTAACCGAGGAAATGGCCGAGGATCTATCTACCGCTGAATTGTATGACCAGATGGAAAAAGCAGCCGATAGCCCCTCCGTATACTTCCAGCCGGTAATGTGTCAGCACTGTAACCATGCCCCCTGTGAAACGGTATGCCCCGTGGCGGCTACCACCCACAGCTCTGAAGGCCTGAACCACATGGCTTACAACCGCTGCATCGGTACCCGCTACTGCGCCAACAACTGTCCTTATAAAGTACGCCGCTTTAACTGGTTCGAGTACCACAATAACCAGGAGCGCTTTGACGTGAACTACTCCATGAATGAAGACATGGGCAAAATGGTGCTCAATCCCGACGTAACCGTTCGTTCCCGGGGCGTAATGGAGAAATGCTCCATGTGCATCCAACGGATCCAGTTGGGCAAACTGGAAGCCAAGAAAAACGGGGTGCCGGTGAAAGACGGTCAGGTACAGACCGCCTGCCAAAGCGCCTGCGATACCGGAGCTATCGTATTCGGTGACGTAAATGATAAAGAGAGCAAAGTATTCCAGCTGAAGGGTGATGACCGGATGTATCACCTGCTCGGTGAGGTGGGTACGCAACCTTCCGTATTCTATCAAGTAAAAGTGACTAACAAGGCTTAAAACAGAGAGTGAGCATGCATTATGAAGCGCCCATACGCCGGCCTCTGATCACAGGGGATAAGAGCTACGAGGATATAACCCGTGACGTGTCCCGGCCCATAGAAACCAATGCCCCCCGCTCCTGGTGGATCGTTTTTTCCATCGCCCTCCTGGCTTTTCTGTGGGGGATAGGCTGTATCCTCTACACCATTGGTGATGGTATCGGGGTATGGGGTCTTAACAAAACCATTGGCTGGGCCTGGGATATTACCAACTTCGTTTGGTGGGTAGGTATCGGCCACGCGGGGACCTTGATCTCGGCTATTCTCCTCCTGTTTCGCCAAAAGTGGCGGATGTCCATCAACCGGTCGGCGGAGGCGATGACCATCTTCTCGGTGATTCAAGCCGCGCTTTTTCCCCTTATCCACATGGGACGCCCCTGGCTGGCCTACTTTGTGTTTCCGCTGCCCAATCAGTTTGGCTCCCTATGGGTAAACTTTAATTCGCCTTTGCTCTGGGACGTATTTGCCATTTCTACCTACTTCTCGGTGTCCCTGGTGTTTTGGTATGTGGGCTTGATCCCCGACTTCAGTATGCTGCGGGATCGGGCTAAGAATCCCGTCCAAAAGCATATCTACCGCATTCTCAGCTTTGGCTGGGCCGGGCGTGCTAAGCACTGGCAGCGCTTTGAAGAAGTTTCGCTGGTACTGGCCGGATTGGCTACGCCGCTGGTCCTTTCGGTGCACACCATCGTATCGATGGACTTTGCCACCTCCGTGATTCCCGGCTGGCACTCCACTATTTTCCCGCCTTACTTCGTAGCCGGGGCCATTTTCTCGGGTTTTGCCATGGTACTGACGCTCTTGATCATTACCCGCAAAGTGTTGCACCTGGAGAGTTACATAACCCGGGAGCACGTGGAGCTAATGAATATTGTGATTATCCTTACCGGGGGCATTGTGGCGGTGGCCTACATCACGGAATTCTTTATTGCCTGGTACAGCGGCAGTAACTACGAAGACTTCGTTTACATGTCCTGGGGAGCGGCCACCGGGCCTTATGCCTGGGCTTTTTGGGCCCTAATCATTTGTAACATTATCACCCCCCTTTTCCTTTGGTTCCGGAAAGTGCGGCGCAACTTCCTGGCTTCCTTCATTATCTCCATTGTGATCAACATTGGGATGTGGTTTGAGCGCTTTGATATTATCGTGATGGACCTCAGCCGCGATTACCTGCCCTCTTCCTGGGCCATGTTTTCGCCCACCTTCGTGGACATAGGCATCTTTGTGGGAACCATCGGTTTTTTCTTCGTCCTCTTTTTGCTTTACGCCCGCAGCTTCCCGGTTATAGCGCAGGCGGAATTGAAAACCATCCTGAAGAGTTCCGGCGAAAACTATAAGAAACTTCAAGCTAAAGAAGAACATGGCCACTGATCAAGCACCCGTAGTAAAAGCCCTCTACGATGACGACGACGTCCTCCTGCGGGGCGTAAAAGAAGTCCGTGAAAAGGGCTATAACGTAAGTGAAGTGTATTCTCCCTTTCCCGTACACGGTCTGGATGAAGCCATGGGATTGAAAGAAACCCGCATGGCCATCACCGCCTTCTTCTACGGCTTGGTGGGGCTTACCTTTGCCTCCTTGATGACCTATGGCATGCTCATCGTGGATTGGCCCATGAATATAGGGGGCAAGCCCAGCTTCACCTGGGGAGAGAACATGCCGGCCTTTGTGCCGGTGATGTTTGAGCTCACCGTCTTTTTTGCCGCACACCTCATGGTGTGGACCTTCTTTATCCGCAATGGGCTTTATCCGGGTAAAAAAACGGCCAATCCAGACCCGCGGACCACGGATAACATGTTTCTCATGGAAGTAACGCCGGAAGATACCCAATCTTCCGATGAATTGCTGGCCCTCCTGCGGGAGTCCGGCGCTGTAGAAGTAAGCCAAAACAAAGAAGCCGATGCTTAAGAACTCATTCCCCCAACTGCTGGCGGTACTACTTTTGGCCGCAGGCCTAAGCTCCTGTGAAGAGATCGATAACTTCCGGGGCTGGGTATTTATGCCGGATATGTATGATGGTCCCGCGGTGGAGACTTATGCGCCCAATACGCAAATCGGGGACTCCATTTCGGCCCTGAAGCCGGTAAATGGTACCGTGCCGCGCGGCTTTATGGCCTATCAGGAATTTTCGCCCGAACAATCCGGCTACGATTCGGCCAAAGCGAACTTAACGATGCCTAAGGCCATCCCCACGGATTCTGTTGCGCTGGTGAAGGGCCTGGAGATCTACAATATTTTTTGCGATCACTGCCACGGCGATAAGGGCATGGGCAAAGGGATCCTGGTGGAAAATGGGGTGTATGCCGGCGTACCCGCCTACAAGGACCGCGATATTAATTTGGGCTCTATTTTCCACGTGGTGACCTATGGTAAAAATTTGATGGGCGCGCACGCCTCTCAGATAACCCCCGAAGAGCGTTGGCTGGTGGCTCAATACGTCATGAAGCTCCGGGCTCAACAAACCGATGAGGCCCCCGCCGAGGAAGAGGAGGCCTCCGAGGAGCCTGAAGAGGCGGCCTCATCCAACCAAACCGCAATGAAATAACGCCCAACACTGAAGAAACTATGTTTGAATTTTCCAGCAAACTGAAGATTACCGCCATAGTACTGGTCCTCTTAGGCGTGGTTTCCGTGGGGCTTAGCTTCCTGGGTGGAAGCGAGCACCAGGGGAATGGCACCCACGGAGAGGGCCACGGGGCGCATGCTGCCGCGCAGGAGGAAGGGCATACCGATGCCGCGCAGCAAGAAGATAGTCATGGGGCCCATGGCCACGGCGAAGGCGCCCACAACGAAGCGGGGCACACCGATGGCCAGCACGCTGAGGCGGAGCTGGAAGCGCCTTCTTCTTACCACAAGACGGGGGCGCGCGCCAATCCGGAAAATGACCCCGTGGCCGTTCATAGAGGCGAAGGCGCCCCGGCCCAAACGCATCACCAAGCCCAGAATGAGCCCTGGGCCAACCTCCTGGTCAATAGCTTTTTCTTTTTGGCCATATCGGCTGGCGCGCTCTTTTTTCTGGCGGTGCAGTATGCCGCCCAGGCGGGCTGGACGGTGGTTATTCTCCGGAGCCTGGAGGCCATGGCGCAGTTTATATGGGTGCCTATGGTGGTGATCCTGCTCATCGCCTTGAGTGGCGTCTTCCACATAGGCGGTAATCACTTATGGCACTGGCTGGCGGAAGGTATTACCGATCCGCAGAGCAGCCACTACGATAGCATAATAGCCGGTAAAGCTCCTTATCTCAATGGGCCTTTCTTTATCATCCGCACTTTGATTTACCTGGTGGGCTGGGCCGGTGCAGCCATGCTCCTGCGCAAACTGAGCCTGGGACTGGAGAAAACCGGTATAGACTACGCCAAGCAATGGGTGAAGATCCGTAAGTGGAGTGTGGGCTTTCTTGCCTTTTTTGCCCTTACTTCTACCACCGGGGCCTGGGACTTTATTATGAGCATAGATACCCACTGGTACAGTACCCTCTTTGGCTGGTACGTATTTGCGGGCATGTTTATTAGCGCTCTTACGGCGCTTATGATGGTGGTGATGTACCTTAAAAAGCAGGGCTACCTGCAGGAGGTAAACCCCAGCCACATTCACGATATGGCCAAGTTTATGTTTGCCTTCTCCATTTTCTGGACCTATCTCTGGTTTTCCCAGTACATGCTTATCTGGTACGCCAATAAACCGGAAGAGGCCACCTATTACATGATCCGTTTCTTTGAGTTTAAAGGTTTGTTATTGACCATGCTGGTGATGAACTTTGTATTCCCAATCCTGGTCCTCATGAGCCGCGACGCTAAGCGCAACTTTGGATTCATCTTCACCGCCGGTTTGATCATCATAGCCGGGCACTGGATCGATGTATTCCTGATGATCTACCCCGGTACCGTAGGGGCCAGCGCCAGCATTAGCCTCATCAATATAGGAACCTTCCTGGGCTTCCTCGGGTTATTTATTCTGGTAGTGTTCAGGGCCTTGAGCAAAGCGCCTTTAATCCCGGAGAATCACCCCATGGCGGTGGAAAGTAAGTATCATCACATTTAATTTTATCAAAAAGCCCTTACGATAGATGGAAACGCTGCTGTTTATATTAGTTGGAGTGCTGGGGATCGTCGCCATAGTGCAGGCGGTCCGGGTTTTCGAAATTTCCGCTCAGGTAAAGGGGGGAGACGAAAGCAAAGTCAGCGATAAAGACAATCGCACCCAAGGACTGCTCCTGCTTCTTTTCCTATTTTTCTTCCTGGGCGCTTTTGCCTGGATGGTATACTCCTGGGATAGCGTAATTCTCCCCAAAGCGGCCTCCCTCCACGGGGCTGACATAGACACCCTGTGGGCGCTTTCCATGGGCGTGATCATCGTGGCCTTTTTGGTAACCCAGCCTTTGCTGTTTGGCTTCTCTTTCCTTTTCCGTGGTAGCAAAAAGCGCCGCGCGGTATACATGGAGCATAACAACAAGCTGGAGCTTTTCTGGACAGGCGTTCCCGCCGTGGTGCTGGCCGGTTTGATCCTTTACGGACTTACTACCTGGAGCGACACCATGAACCCGTCCCCCGAAGATGAACCCTTGGTGGTAGAGGTGTACGGGTATCAATTTAACTGGAAAGCGCGCTACTCCGGCACCGATAATAAACTCGGCTATGCCAATGTGCGTTTGATTGAGGGCGTTAACCAATTGGGACTGGATGTGAATGATGTAAGCTCCCTGGACGATAAAGTGACTAATGTGCTGCACCTCCCGGTAGATAGGCCCGTGATGCTTAAGTTCCGGGCCCAAGACGTGATTCACTCCGCTTACATGCCCCACTTCCGGGTGCAGATGAATGCGGTACCAGGCACGGAAACGCAGTTTCAGTTTGAACCCACCATGACCACCACCGAAATGCGGCAAGACCCAGAGGTGATCGAAAAGGTGAAAAACATCAATGAGCTACGCTCGGCCCAGGGAAAAGACCCTTACGAGTTTGATTACATGCTATTGTGTAACAAGATCTGTGGTTCCGCGCACTACAATATGAATATGAAGGTAGTGGTGCAGACGCAGGAGCAGTTTGATAAATGGTTGCAGGAGCAGAAGTCGTTTGCTGAAACCTTGTAATGTTAAGTAGTAAGAAGCCCTAAAGTAGGTAGGAAATGGAAGCACACGCACACCACAAAGAAAACTTTATCACCAAGTACGTTTTTAGTACGGATCATAAGATGATCTCCAAGCAGTTCCTGATCACCGGGGTGGTCATGGGTATTGTGGGGGTAATTATGTCTTTATTGTTTCGCTTACAGCTGGCCTGGCCCAATCAGGAGTGGCCCATCATGGAAGCGCTGCTGGGCAAATGGGCCCCGGATGGCGTAATGGACCCCAATATGTACCTGGCGCTGGTGACCATCCACGGCACCATTATGGTGTTCTTTGTGCTCACGGCCGGCCTTAGTGGTACTTTCTCCAACTTGCTGA
>JAVLBR010000151.1:0-5093 GCA_031581125.1 Schleiferiaceae bacterium
CGGCCTTTTGCGCGGGAGCGATGAATCAAAGTACAAGCTTAGTGTAAGCGGGAAGTGACCAAAGGAGCTCGCCCGCTGAACTTAGCTTGTACGAAGATGAAGAGTGGACGCGCAAACAGCCGGCGGGCTTTTTTGCAATACTTTTTTGGGCTGCAGCAAAAAAGTATGAAAATGGTTAGGTAGACTGTCTAGGTAGGGATTACGAAGAGCTCATGAGGACCGCAAAAGGACTCTTTATCAAAAATATGCAACTTGTATATTATCAATTAGTTATGAATTTTTTAGGTGGTAGCTACCCCGCTTTTCCTGGCGGGGGGTTTTTCCTTTGGCCTCCCGGCCAAATGTACCTCCACCTGCGGCCTGTTTCCGGTATATTTGAGGCATAAATGCAAAGCGAAACCATGCAGCAAACGGAGCGAGTGGTCATAACCGGCCTGGGCGTGTGTGCCCCTAACGGGGTAGGCCTGGCCAACTTTGAAGCGGCCCTGCGGGCCGGCAAAAGCGGGCTGGCGCACCTTCCAGAGCTGGCAGACCTGCAATTTCGCTGCCAGGTGGGGGGCGTACCGCCTATTCCGGAATCGCTTTTGAAGGCCAAGCTCACGGCACTGGAGCAGAAGCGGCTTACGGCCCACGGCGTACTGTACGGCCTGCTGGCCGCGCTGGAAGCCTGGGAAAATGCCGGTCTCGCCCTGCCCGCGGGTGATGCGCCGCCAGACTGGGATACGGGTACCATTTTTGGGAGCGGCCTCAGCGGCGTCCAAACCCTGCGGGAAGCCATCTATAAAACAGACGAACGGAGGGTAAAACGCCTGGGCGGCGCGGTGGTAGAGCAGACCATGCCCAGCGGAATTAGCGCCCTGCTGAGTGGGCGTCTGGCGCTGGGCAACTGGGTGAGCAGCAACGCCAGCGCCTGTTCTACCGGGACGGAAGCCATAATTATGGCCGCCGAGCACATCCGCCGGGGCCAGGCGCAACGGATGCTGGCCGGGGGCTGCGATGCCGACGGTCCGCACGTGTGGGGCGGTTTTGACGCCATGCGGGTGCTCAATACCGGTCATAATGATAATCCCAGGGCCGCCAGCCGCCCACTGGCGGCCGATGCGGCCGGCTTTGTGCCCGGCAGTGGAGCCGGCGCCCTGCTGCTGGAATCCCTTTCCAGTGCGCAAAAAAGACAGGCCCCTATCCTGGGGGAAATCCTGGGCGGCGCCGTAAACAGCGGCGGGCAGCGGGGCAACGGCAGCATGACAGCCCCCCACTCCGAAGGGGTACAGCGCTGCATCAAAGCAGCCGTAGCAGGAGCAGGCATTGAGCCCCACCAGATAGGGCTTATCGCCGGGCACCTAACCTCTACCATGGGCGATGTTCGCGAGGTGCACAATTGGGCGGAAGCCCTGAACCGGCGCGGAAAAGACTTCCCGCGCATTAACGCGCTTAAATCCATGACCGGGCACTGCCTCAGCGCCGCCGGTGCCATCGAAACGGTGGGGGCGGTTCTCCAGATGGCAAACAATTTTATCCATCCGAGCCTTAACGCAGATGCCTTGCATCCCCAAATAGCCGAGCTGATAGATGCTGACTGTGTGCCCCGGGAACATATCCCCGAAGGGCCCTCCATTATCGCTAAATCCAGCTTTGGCTTTGGCGATGTAAATGCCTGCCTGATCCTTAAAAAATGGAATCCATGACCAGAAATGAAATAAAAGACCAGCTCCAAGACATTATCCGGCCTTACGTGAGCAATCCCGAGAAATTGGCGGAAATGACCGAACAGAGCGACTTGCTCAAAGACTTGGAAATCAACTCTGCCCACCTGGTGGATATTATTCTAGATATGGAAGAGGGCTTCGACATCGAAATAGACGATAAAGCGGCCGAGCAGATGCTCACCGTGGGCCAGGCCCTGGATGTGACCGAAAATTTACTCGCCGAAAAGTGATCGGCAACGACCTGATCGATCTTTCATCCTGGGCGCAAGGGGAAGCAGAGCGGCTGGAACGCTACCGCCGGAAAGTTTTCCAGGAAGAAGAACGCGGCTTACTCGCTCAATGGCCCAAGCCCCTGGCCTGGCAAAATGCCCTGGGCTGGAGCCTCAAAGAAGCCGCTTACAAAGCCCACTACCGGACGGGCAAGGACCGAATCTTTGCCCCGCTTAGCTTGCGGATCGAAAGCCTGGAAAAGGAAGGGGATACTTATCAGGGCTGGCTTTGTGTAGAAGGGGCGTATTACCAGCTTTACGGAGAGCAAAGGGGAGGGCTACTCCATAGCCTGGCCTGGAAAGCAGGCAGCCCCAGTCCGGCTTGGCAGCTGCAAGTACAGCGGCCCGGGCACTTCTGGCACCAGGGAAAATGCTTGCGATTTTATAAAGATGAAGCGGGCGCGCCCTGGGTGGCGTCCCTTGATGAGGGCCGTGATTATTACCGGCCGGCATCCCTTTCGCACGACGGCGGGCGGCATGCCTGGGCCTGGCAGGGCTAAATCCGCCTTAGCGGGAACCGCCGCCACCGCCGTAGTTGCCGCCTCCTTTTCCCGCGCGGCCGCCGGGGCCATTCTTTTTATTAAGGCGGTAGCTAAAGGTTAAGGTGAACTGCCCGCGGCGCCACTGAAAACGGCTAAAGCGGCTAAAGTTTTCCCCGTAGGTGTAAGCGCGGCGGAAACGGGTATTGAACATATCTCGTGCCGCGAAGGTGATGGTGCCCTTGCCCTTCAGAATATCGCGGCTCCAGGCCAGGTCCATGGTGTAGATGCCCAGGCGGCGGCCCTGCGTGGTTTGCTCCGGCGCCCGCAGGTTAAAACTAAGCTGCAAATCGCTATTCCAGAAGGTGAAGGTATTAGATATCCGCCCATTGGCGGTGTTGGTGCGGGCATTAAAATCCTGCCCTTCATAGCTGCCTTCCGTTACGGCCCGGTACAGGTTGATATTGGCATTGGTAGAAAACCAGTCCGTGGGTTCCCACTGAATATTAAATTCCAGACCGTAGGCATTTTGGGTAGAGAGGTTGACCGGAAAAATGCGGGTAAAGCCATTGCTGTCCACCTGGCTTATGCGTTCTACTACCCCGGTCCGGTGGCGATAATAAACGCCCCCGTAAATAGAGCCGCTTTCCAGGTAGCGTACGTAGCCCAGGTCGTAACTATCGGTAAATTCGGGATTCACATCCGGATTGCCCGAATAGAAGGTGCGGTTGTCGCTAAAACTAAAGAAGGGCGCCAAGGTCCAAAATCCCGGGCGACTGATGCGCCGGCTGTAGCTCAACTGCAGATCGCTTAGCGGACTAAAACTGTAGGTGAAAAAGAAGCTGGGAAAGAGGTTGAGATAAGTCCGCCGGTTGGCAGTATCCACGTCGGCCATTTGGGTGGAAATATCGGTATACTCCAAGCGCAGCCCGGTTTGGTAGGTGATCTTATCGCCAATGGCCCCGTTGAAGATGCCATAGCCCGCCCATACGTTTTCGATGAAGGTAAACTGATTGGTAAAACGCGGATCGTCTACTAGTTCACCGGCATTGTTTTCATTGCTAAGGCGGTAATCGTTATTGATGGTGCGGAGCGTAGCCCGCGCGCCGGCTTCAAAGCCCTGCTCCTCATCAAAAGGGTGGACGTAGTCCGTCTGGGCCAGGATGCGGCGTTGCTCTTCCAGGTTATCCACTTTTTGGATCATGGTGCCGGGCCGGCCTATGGTATCTTGCTCTATGGTGCTGCGTTCGCGTTCGTACTCGCTGGTATATTGTAGATCGGCCGTCCATTTGTGGTCCTTGTAGTCTTCATATTGGCGAGTCCAGTTGAGCGCTCCTTCCAGGGTGCGCTCCGTTTCTATTTCATCATCGAAGCGGGTTACCGTTTGCACCTGCTCCCCCTCGCTGTTGAAATCGCGGTAGGAGATATTCACCCGGTTATTGTCTTTGGAAGGGGAAAAGAGGAGGGAGGCGGTAAGGGTTTCTTGCTCACTGAGATCGTAATCGGCGCCCAACCGTATATCGCCATTGAGGCCGCCGCGCGACTGGTGGCGGTCGCGGATGAAACTATAGCTGGTATCTTCCAGCCAAAATTGCTGTTTGGAATAGGCCTTGCCCGGGGCTCGATCCCATTCAAAGCTCAAATTAGAAAAGAGATTTAACTTGTTTTTACGGTAGTTGAGGGAAGCGCCCGCCCCGTAGTCGCGCGGGTAACCACCGTTTACCGTAAAGCTCCCGTTGACCCCCGCTTTATCCTGTTTTTTGAGCACTATGTTGATGATCCCGGCTTCTCCTTCCGCATCGTAGCGGGCGCTGGGATTGGTGATCACCTCTATGCGTTCGATCATATTGCTTTGCAAATTGCGCAAAGCGTTGGCTGGATCACTGCCTATCAGCCCAGAGGGTTTACCATTGACCAGAATGCGGACATTCTGACTGCCCCGCAGACTTACTTCGCCTTCCACCCCCACATTCACGGAGGGGAGGTTATTAAGGATATCAGAAGCATTGGAGGCGGTATTGGTAAGGTCTTTCCCCACGTTAAAGATGCGCTTATCCTGGCTAAATTCCATCATCTTGGCCTCCGCCTCCACGGTGGCTTCCTCCAGCTTTTCGCTGGACGGCTGCAGGCTCAGAGGGCGGAGCTTGAGGGGGCTGTCCGCGCTGAGGGTCACCTCCTTTCGGAAGGTTTGATAACCCACAAAACTGCCTTCTAAAAGATAGGTACCCGGGGGGGCGTTTAGCGAAAATCGCCCCTCGCTATCGGTGCTTTCCCCCGCCTTTACGGTATCGTCTTGGAGCAGCACTACTGCCGCTCCCGGCAGGGGTTCTTTATTTTCATCTACTATCTGTCCTTGTACCTGGGCTTGGAGCGTCTTATGGGTTAGGCCGTTGGCCAAAAGTAGTAGTCCCAGCGATATTGTTTTTAGGGCGGTAAGCGGATGCTGCATACTTAAATAAAGGGCGCAATCTAGGGTTTGTTTTCGCCGAAGGGCGTTAAAATTGCGCAAAAACGAGGCCAAATGGTTTGCTTCTTTTGCTAAAAGCGAAAGCGGAGGAGGGTTTAGGGCTAAATTACGCTGAGATAAATGGAAAGCCCTATCGGAAGGCGGTCGCTGGCGCTCTCTAGAGGCGGTCGCT
>JAVLBR010000152.1:0-5092 GCA_031581125.1 Schleiferiaceae bacterium
CCAAGGGGGCTTAACACCTGCTACCCCATCAAAAGATTTCAATTACGAGCGGCAAGCTTCCAAGAAGCAGAACGCCGCCAGGACGGATGCGGCCTGAAGTTCCTCTTGGGTTGAAGCTCCTTGCTTCAGCGGGTTTTTTTGGCCTCCTTTCCTGTCCCCTTCTAAAAATCCGTCCTCTCCGCCGCAGGTGCTAAATTTGTAGCATGCCCAGCGACAAAATCCGCAACCTCCTCAAAACCCTCCCCCACAAGCCCGGGGTGTACCAGCACCTCGACCAGGAAGGCCGCGTGCTCTACGTGGGCAAGGCCAAAGACCTCCAAAAGCGCGTGAGCTCCTACTTTACCAAAAGCCACGACAGCGCCCGCATCCACGTCATGACCCGCAAGGTGGCCGATGTGAAAACCATCGTTACCGAATCCGAATTCGATGCCCTCCTCCTGGAAAATAACCTCATCAAAGAGTACCAGCCCCGCTACAACATCAACCTCAAAGACGATAAAACCTACCCCTGGATCTGCATCAAAAAGGAACGCTTCCCCCGCATCTTTCCCACCCGAAACCCCATCAAAGACGGCTCCGAGTACTACGGCCCCTACGCCTCCGTTAAGGTTATGAAAACCGTCCTGGGCCTCATCCGCAAGACCTACCACATCCGCACCTGCAAGCTCCACCTCAGCGAAGAAAACATCCGCGCCGGCAAGTTTCGCCCCTGCCTGGAGTACCACATCGGCAATTGCAAGGCCCCCTGCGTAGATCTCCAGTCCGAGCAGGACTATAACCAAGACATCGAAGCCGCCCGCAACCTCATTAAGGGCAATCTCAACGCCGTAAAACGCCACCTCGAAAAAGAGATGCAAGCCGCCGCAGAGGACCTCCGCTTCGAAGATGCCCAGAAAATAAAAGAACGCTACCAGGCCATAGACCGCTACCAGGCCAAAAGCACCGTGGTAAACCCCAGCATTACCAATGTAGACGTGTACAGCGTCCACACCGATGCCGAGTACGGTTACGTCAATTTTCTCAAGATCATCGATGGCCGCGTGCTCCAGTCCCACACCCTGGAGCTCAAGAAAAAACTGGACGAAACCCCCGAAGAGCTCCTGGCCCTGGCCATCCCCGAGCTCCGCCAGCGCTTTGATAGCCAGGCCAAAAACCTGTACCTCTCCCACGCCGTAGACCTGGAAATACCGGGCGTCACCCTGCACGTCCCCCAGCGGGGCGATAAAAAGCACCTCGTGGAGCTTAGCCTCAAAAACGGCCGCTACTACCGCATGGAAAAGCTCAAAAACATTCAGATCGTAGACCCCGATCGCCACGTGAAGCGCCTCATGGCCCAGATGCAAAAAGACCTCCGCCTCAGCGAAGAGCCCCGCCACATCGAGTGTTTCGACAATAGCAACATCCAGGGCACCCACCCCGTAAGCGCCTGCGTGGTATTCAAAGACGGCAAGCCCAGCAAAAAAGACTATCGCCACTTCAACATCCAGAGCGTAGAAGGCCCCGACGACTACGCCAGCATGACCGAGGCCGTCCACCGCCGCTACCGCCGCCTCCTAGACGAGGACGCCCCCCTCCCCCAGCTCATCGTCATCGACGGCGGCAAAGGCCAGCTCGGCGCCGCCCTCGAAGCCCTCGAAACCCTCGGCCTGCGCGGCCGCATCGCCATCCTCGGCATCGCCAAGCGGCTCGAAGAGCTCTACTTCCCCGGCGACCCTTACCCCCTCCACCTCGACAAGCGCTCCGAAACCCTCAAAGTAATCCAGCGCCTGCGCGACGAAGCCCACCGCTTCGGCATCACCCACCACCGCAAGCGGCGCTCCAAGGGCACCATTCGCAGCGAGCTGGAAGAAATACCCGGCGTAGGTCCCAAAACCATCCAGGAACTCCTCAGCGCCTTCAAAAGCGTCAAACGCATCCGCCAGGCCAGCGAGCCCGATCTCAGCGCCGTGGTGGGCGCCAAGCGCGCCCGCCTTATTCGGGACTATTTTCACCAAAGCCCCCGCACCTGATGCCCTACCGCCTCCTCCTGTTTACGCTGCTTTTCACCGCGCTTGGGCCGGCCTTCGGCCAAATGTCCCCCACGCCGCCTGAAAAAGTTTACCCCGATAGCACGGCCGGGCGCGACCTCAAGATTGGCCTCGTCCTCAGTGGTGGTGGCGCCAAATGCCTCTCTCAAATCGGCGCCCTCAAAGTGATCGAAGAAGCCGGCGTACAGATCGATTACATCGCCGGTACCAGCATGGGCGCCATCGTCGGCGCTATGTATGCCTTAGGTTTCCCGGTCAGCGAGATCGAACGCTACCTCCTGCAAGTAAACTGGGAAGCCCTCCTGGCCAACGAAATCCCCCACGACCGCCTCAGCTTCCTGGATCGCCCCAAAGCGGCCCGCTACGCCTTTACCCTGCCCATCGAAAGCGGCAAACCCCGCCTCCCCCGCGGGCTTAACGAAGCCCAGTATATCCTCAAAGAGCTCAGCTTCCTCACCCAGCAAAGCTATCGCTACGCCGATTTCTCCCAGTTTCCCATCCCCTTTCTCTGTATGGCCACCAACCTGGAAACGGGCCAGGGCCGTGTTTTTGAAGAAGGCAGCCTCCTGAAGGCCCTCCGCGCCAGCGCCTCTTTTCCCTCCCTCTTTGTGCCCTACGCCATTGACGACACCCTTTACGTAGACGGCGGGGTGGTCAATAACTACCCCCTGGAACCCCTCCAGGAAAAAGACCTCGACTACCTCATCGGCATCGACGTGCAAGATTACCTCCACCGCCGGCAAGATCTCCGCTCCGTGCTGCAGGTCCTGGAGCAGATCTCCACCCTGGTCAATACCCGCCAGCAGTCTTACGACGAAGGCCAGACCGACCTGCTCATTGAGCCCGATTTAGCCGGGCAGAGCATTACCGACTTCTCCCACATGGATTCCACCGTAGCAGCGGGAGAGCGGGCGGCGCGCCGCCACTGGAAAGCCCTCCGGGCCCTGGCCCAGCGCGACCAGCCCGCACCCAGTTCCACCCCCGTTCAGCTACCGCTCACCCGCATTCGCGTGGAAGACATTGCGCTCCACGGCCATAACACGGTGGACGAACGCTTTCTCTTGGGTAAGATCGGTTTGGATACAGGCACCACCTACAGCACCGACCGCCTGGCCACCGTCCTGGACTTGCTCTACGGCACCCATTACTTCGAAAACGTGTACTACACCCTGGAGCCGTTCCAAGAGGGCTACCGGCTCCACTTCCACTTCCGGGAAAAAGAGCACCTCAATACCCTCAGCCTGGGGGTACAGTACAATACCGACTTTAAGGCCGCGGCCCTGCTCAACTATACCCATCGGGGCCTGCTTTTCCGTCACGATCAGTTAAACCTCGACGCGGCCATCGGCGAAAATCCCCGCCTCCGTCTCCAGTACTTCCTGGACCGGGGCTACATTCCCACCCTGGGCCTCAAGTTTCGCGGCGATCAGTTTGACTTCCGGACCTACCAGCAGGGAAACTTCACCGACCAACTCCGGTATCGCGATTATTCCCTTTCCTTGTTTCTGCAATCTACCATCGCCCACTCCTACGCCCTGGGCGGCGGCATCCAGCTGGAAAATAGCCAGATCAACAGCCTCTTTGGCAGCCAGCCCTTGCAAGACTTTGACCGCAGCTTTATCAACTACTACGGTTTCCTCGATTTCAATTCCCTGGACGATCCCTACTTCCCCCGCGATGGCTTCCATCTAGAAGCCAGCTACCGCCTCCTGGCCGAACGCATAGGGCTGGAAACTTTTCGGGAGCCTACCTCCGTCCTGGACCTCCAGTACCGCGAAACCCTGCCCTTAGGCGCCCAAATCACCCTGCTGCCCCAGTTGCGCAGCGCCATTACCATCGGCCCTACACCGCCCTTTCCTTACCAGATACACCTGGGCAGCATGGGAAAAGATTACATCAATTATATTTATCCCTTTGCCGGCTATCGCTTTATGGAATTATCCGGCCGCAACCTCATCATGGCAGGCCTTGAAGCGCAGATAAAACTGGGAACCAACCATTTTTTACATCTCCGTGGCAATGCTGCCCGCATGGAACCTACCTTCGACGATCTGCTCACCACCCAGGCCCTGCTGGATGGCTACGCCCTGGGCTATAGCTTCCGCAGTCCGCTCGGGCCCTTAAGTCTATACTTCGCAAGCAGCTCCCAACACAAATCTTTTTACAGCTATATCAATCTAGGATTCTGGTTTTAAGGTGCTTCCCTAAACTGGTCCGTTTTTTGTATTTTGATACCTCCATCCAATCCAAAAAATTACGCCGTGGCCGAAAATATCTGGTACTTCGAAAACGTCAACCTCTTCAACGTGATGTGCCCCAACAAAACGGCCCAATACGGTCAAACCGACGGGCATTTTAAAGAATACGACAAGGGAGAAACCATCTATTTCACGGGCGATAAGGCCCGCACCATGTACCTTATCGTAAAGGGCAAAGTGCGCATCCTCAATTATACCGAGCAAGGCGATGAAGTGGTCAAGGCCATCCTGGGCCGCGGCGAGATGTTTGGCGAACTGGCCCTGCTAGGCCAAGAAGTACGCAGTGAAGTTGCGGAAGCTATGGATAGCCCTACCACCATCTGCCCCGTAACGGTAGAGCAGGCGCATGAACTTATGAAGGATGACAAAGACTTTACCCTAAGCGTGTACAAATGGCTCGGGCTGCGGGTGCGGAAAATGGAACGCCGCCTGGACAACCTGGTCTTCAAGGACGTTCGCCAGCGGCTGGTAGACTTTATCCACGACCTGGCTGTAGAAAAGGGGCAAAAACAGGAAGACGGCTGCATTCACATTGAGCATTTTTACACCCATAAAAACATGGCCAATCTCATCGGTACCAGCCGGCAAACGGTGACCACCACCCTCAACGAGCTCCGCCAGGAAGGCCTGCTGGATTTTGACCGCCGGCATATTTACGTAAAAGACAGCAGTGCTTTTTAAACGCTGGCCTGGTCTCGTCTCGCCATGGGCGAGACAGGAAATGGAACCTTAGGCTTTCCGCCTAAAACCAGGATTTCGTGGCGCCCCACAGGCAAGGCTGTAAGCCTTATGTCTCCTAGCCTAGGG
>JAVLBR010000153.1:0-5083 GCA_031581125.1 Schleiferiaceae bacterium
GAATCATTAAGGAAAGGGCTATTGCTGGCACAAGTGCCCGAAAATTCGCCGTCTTTTTTGGCCCAGATCTTTACGGCTATCCCTGCAAACCCCAGGCCCAGGAGCAGGGCGGCAATGATGAATATTTCCATATCAAATGATGTTAACTTCCGCTTCTAAGCGTACCTCAAAGGTACGAAATACCGAAGCGGCTATTTCTTCGGCCAGGGTTGCAATTTCCGTGCCTTTGGCCTTTCCATAATTAACTAACACCAAGGCCTGTTGCGGATGCACGGCCGCGTCGCCCCGGCGGTAGCCTTTCCAGCCGGCGGCTTCTATGAGCCAGCCGGCCGCCAGTTTGTACCGGCCGTCTTCCAGGGCAAAGGCTTTTATTTCCGGGAAGCGCGCTTGCAAGCTTTGATAAGCAGCGGCCGTCACCACGGGGTTTTTGAAAAAGCTGCCACTGTTGCCCACTTCGGCCGGATCAGGCAGCTTAGCCCGGCGAATAGCAATTACGGCTTCGGCCACGGTCTCTATGGTGGGCGCCGCACTGCGGCGGGCCACCTCCGCTTGCAAGCTGCCGTAATTCAGGTGCAACTGATGGGGAGGCTTCTGGAGGCGCATGACCACCCGGGTGATCAAATAACGTCCCTTTCCGGCCTGCTTGAAGATACTGTTGCGATAGGCAAACTGGCAGGCGGCTTTGCGAAAGGTTACAAAATGTCCCTGCACCAGGTCAAAAGCCTGCAGGCTGTGGAAAACGTCTTTTAGCTCCACCCCGTAAGCCCCAATGTTTTGCACGGGGGCGGTGCCCACCTGGCCCGGTATGAGGGAAAGGTTTTCGATGCCCCCCAGTTCTTTTTGCCGGGCAAAACAAGTTAGTTCATGCCAATTTTCACCCGCGGCCGCTTCCAGCAGCACTTCCTCCTCATTAAGTGCGGTGAGCGAACGCCCGCGCAGCGCCACCCGCACCACCAGGCCGGGAAAATGGTCCGTAAGCAGCATATTGCTTCCACCGCCCAGCCATAGCACCCGGTTTTGCTTAAAGAGGGGATGGTTTAAGAGGGCGTAGAGCTGCGCCTCTTCTTCCAGCTCCAGATAATAACGTGCCCGGGCCTCTATACCGAAGGTATTGAAAGGCTTGAGCGATACATTTTCCCGAAAGGGTAAAGGAGGCGCGGCCATAAGCGAGGATCAATAATGCGTGCCCGGGTAGGTTTCCAGGGCCTGCTGTAAGATGGCCACGCTTTCTTTTAGCTTGGGTTTTTCCAGCACATAAGCCAGGCGGACTTGATTGCCCCCCATGCCGGGCGTGGCATAAAAGCCTTCGGCCGGGGCCACCATGATGGTCTTCCCATCTACTTCAAAGGCGGAAAGCAGCCACTGGGCAAAGCGCTCGGCACTGTCTACGGGAAGCTGCGCCACCGCGTAAAAAGCGCCTTTAGGGCGGGGGCAATACACGCCTTCCATTTCGGCCAGGCCATCGATAAGGATATCGCGGCGCTCCCGGTACTCCTTTTGCACCTCTTCGTAATAAGGTTCCGGCGTGGTGAGGGCGGCTTCGGCGGCAATTTGCGCCAAGGTGGGGGGACTGAGCCGGGCCTGGGCATACTTTAAAGCAGTAGCCATCAGGGCACTGTTGCGAGAGATGAGGCAGCCTATCCGGGCGCCGCACATGCTGTAGCGCTTGGAAACACTATCTACCACGATGGCGTGTTCTTCCAGGCCCTCCAGCGTAAGGATGGAATAGTGGCGCGCGCCATCATAAGCAAACTCCCGGTACACCTCATCTGCGATGAGGTAAATATCGTGCTGGAGGCAGATCTTGCGGAGCTTTTCCAGCTCTTCCAGGGAATATAGATAACCCGTGGGGTTACCGGGATTGCAGATCATGATGGCCCGGGTATTGGGGCCGATGAGGGCCTCAAAGTCTTCGATGGGCGGCAGGGCAAATTCTTCCTCAATGCGGGCGGTAACGGGTACTACGGAAACCCCGGCACTAATGCCAAAGCCATTGTAATTGGCATAAAAAGGTTCGGGAATGATCACCTCATCGCCCGGATCGGTAATAGAATTGAGCGCAAAGAGCAGGGCCTCCGAACCGCCGGTCGTTACCATGAGGTCTTCCGAAGCAATCTCAATATCATGGTGGGCATAATAGGCCGCCAGCTTCTCTTTGTAACTGGCAAAGCCATCGCTGGGGCTGTAAGCCAGAATATCCAGCTCCGCATTGCGCACGGCTTCCAGGGCCCGGGGGGGCGTCTTGATGTCGGGCTGACCGATATTGAGATGATACACTTCCTTGCCCTGATATTTGGCTGCCTCCGCGAAGGGGGCAAGCTTACGGATGGGCGATTCGGGCATGGTTTGCCCCTTGAGCGATATAGCGGGCATAGAAACTGCTTTAAAGGGTGAATCTAATGAGGGTGCGTATTGTAACAAAAAACCCTGCCCATTGATGACGCTTTTGCGCCGTCAAATGGCAGGGTGGCAAAGGTAGTTATCCCCGCGCGAAGCGCGTGGGCAAGTGTTCCTTTTACTTAGACATCATGCTACTGCTTTCCTTTTTAGGAGTCGTCTTGGGCTGCGGCTTGCGCTCCACTTTACCTTTGATGTATAGAACCTTTACGGGATTGGTGGCATTGGAGTGCACCGTTACGCTTTTATTGATGGGTCCTACACGCTTGGTATCGTACTTCACTTTAATCTTTGCCTTTTCACCGGGCGCAATGGGCTTCTTGGGCCAGCTAGGTACCGTGCAGCCGCAGCTTCCTTTGGCTTTGGTGATGATAAGCGGCTCTTTACCGGCATTGGTAAATTCAAAATTGCGCACCCCATTGGCCCCTTTTTCGATCGTGCCGTAGTTAATCACTTCTTTCGCAAAGTTGATTTTAGGCGCATTGGGGTTCTCATTGGCGTTCTGAGCAAAACTGAAAGTGGCTGTCAGAACCAGTGCCAGTGTGCTGATAATCGTTTTCATACTACTTCGTTTTTAATTTTCTTAGCGGGCTCAAAGATAATACATCTAAAAAGCATTACGTACTTAACACAAGAACCACACCAAAATTTTTCCAAATGAGCCCCGCATTTCCGGACGTAAGGAGGGGCCTGCCGGCCAAAAGTCAGAAGGGCCACTACGTTAATTTTACGATCTAAAGATAGCCTACCCTACACGGTTTTATCCTCCGCAAAACCCAGCCGCCCCACGCTTAACGTGGAGGTAACATCTGATTTGAACATTTGCCACAAATTTCTTATCAAAAGAAAAGCTTCGCAGCCAACCAACTTTTACGCCCTGCCCCATGGACAGCTATCTTTTTCTCGTTATCGCCCTCCTGGTAATCGCCGTTGGAGATCTAGTGGTGGGCGTAAGTAATGATGCCGTCAACTTTCTCAACTCGGCCATAGGCTCCCGGGTGGCCTCCCGGCGTACCATTCTTATCATCGCCGCCCTCGGGGTTTTTGTGGGGGCGGTCTTCTCCAGCGGTATGATGGAAGTAGCCCGTAAAGGCATTTTTACCCCTTCCTACTTCTCATTTGCCGAGGTGATGGTGATTTTTTCGGCGGTAATGATCACGGACATTCTGCTCTTGGACACCTTTAATTCGCTGGGCATGCCTACCAGTACCACCGTCTCCATCGTATTTGAGCTCTTGGGGGCTACGGTCATGGTGGGAGCGCTCATGTACAGTGAGGCGGCCCATCCCGCCTATGCTTTTACCGACCTGATCAACCTCAACAAGGCTTCCATGATCATTGCCGGCATCTTTCTTTCGGTAGGTATCGCCTTCACGGTGGGGGCTTTGGCCCAGTGGCTGGCCCGGCTTTGGTTTACCTTTGACCTAAAGCGCAGCCAGGGTCGGTTTGGGGCCATCTTTGCGGGCCTCTCCCTGGCTATCATTTTCTTCTTTATCGCCGTAAAGGGCCTCAAGGGGGCAAATCTGGGTGCCACCGTGAATGCCTTTTTAGCCGAGTACATGCTGCTGTTTACGGGGCTTATTTTCCTGGTGGGTACTTTTGTCCTTTGGGTCTTGCAAAAAAAACTGGGTGTCAATCCCCTGCGCATTGTGGTCTTTGCGGGTACTTTTTCGCTGGCCCTGGCTTTTGCGGGCAATGACCTGGTCAATTTTATCGGGGTGCCCCTGGCCGGACTCCAATCCTATCAGCTCTGGGAAGCCAGCGGTATGGCGGCAGATGCCTACAGCATGGAAAAGCTTGCCGCGGCGGTGCAAACCCCCAAATACCTGCTCTTCATTGCCGGGGGCATCATGGTAGTTACCCTTTGGCTTTCCGCCAAGGCCCGTAAAGTGACGGACACGGAAGTGAAGCTGGGCGCTCAGGGAGAGGTATCCGAGCGCTTTAAGCCCAATGCGCTTTCCCGTGGCATTGTGCAAGCGGCCAATGGTTTCAATAACTTCTTTACCGCGGTAGTGCCCAATCCTACCCTGGATAAACTAAATGCCCGCCTCCGAACCCCCAACCTTACCGAGCAGGACCGGCCCGCCTTTGACCTGGTAAGGGCCTCGGTCAATTTGGTTATAGCCAGCATCCTCATTGCTTTTGCCTCTTCTCTTAAGCTGCCGCTCTCCACTACCTATGTCTCCTTTATGGTAGCCATGGGCACCTCCCTTTCCGACCGGGCCTGGGGCGCCCAGAGCGCGCCCTACCGCGTAGCGGGCGTCCTCAATGTGATCGGCGGTTGGTTTCTCACCGCCCTGGGCGCTTTTACCGCCTGTGCTTTAGTAGCCCTGCTCATCTATTACGGCGGCAACTACGTAGCGCTGGGGCTTTTTGCCATAGCGCTGGGCTTTCTTATTTATAGCAACCGCCGTAAGCGCTAAGGCCTTTTTACCAGGGTGTTTGCTAAGACCTGTACGGGAATGAGAGGGATGAATTTTTCATGGCTTAGGCCACAGATAGCTGTACTCCAGAGGCGGCTGTAGGCCATCCAATCTTTGGTCTGGGCTCATCTCGCCGTAGGCGAGACCAGGTATTGGGACTTTAGGCTTACAGCCTAAGAAGGCGCGGGGGTGCCATTGACCCCTGGGGTAAAACCCCAGGCTACTGGGCGTTAGGCTTACAGCCTAAAATAAACCTTTAATTA
>JAVLBR010000154.1:0-5076 GCA_031581125.1 Schleiferiaceae bacterium
CTATGGCCCCCACCTGGCTGCGTCTTTTATTAAAACCAGTTTCCGGAGCCCCCCTGGCCACCGTTCGCTTTTATTTTGGCCTGCTTATGCTGCTTAGCCTGCTGCGCTTCGTGGCCAATGGCTGGGTAGCAAAACTTTACCTCGAGCCCCGCTGGCATTTTCACTATGCCGGTTTTGAATGGGTACAGCCCCTGGGGCCCTTCACCTATGGCCTCTTTGCCCTGAGCGGTCTGGCCGCCCTGGGCCTCATGCTGGGCTACCGCTACCGCCTTAGCGCGTTGGTCTTTTTCCTCAGCTTTACCTACATCGAGCTGATGGATAAGACCACCTACCTTAATCACTATTATTTTATCAGCGTATTGGCCTTTTTGCTCTTGTGGCTTCCTGCACATCGCTTTGGCACGCCCACCCTCCGCCACCAAAACCGAGGTAAAGTCCCCGCTTACACCGTGGGAGCCCTCAAGCTGCTGGTAGGCCTGGTTTATTTTTACGCGGGCCTGGCCAAGCTCAACTCCGACTGGCTTCTTCAAGCCCAGCCGCTGGCCACCTGGCTCCCCGGCCGCACCCACCTACCCATCCTGGGCCCCTTCATGGACCAAAACTGGATGGCCTACTTTTTTAGTTGGGCGGGAGCCGCCTTTGATCTTAGTGCCCCCTTCCTGCTCCTCTACCGCCGCACCCGACCCTGGACCTACGCGGTGGTCATCCTCTTTCACTTCCTCACTTGGTTGCTCTTTCCCATCGGTATGTTTCCCTTTATCATGATCGGCGCGGCGCTCATTTTCTTTCCCCCTTCCTGGCACGAGCGGCTTTGGCAGCGCATAGTACCTCCCAGCTGGCAGCCCGCTGCTGCTGGCCGTTCGCAGGCCGCAGGACAGGGCACATTTGGCCTCCGGCCAAATGTACTTCCCGGCACCGTGGTAGGCTTACTTCTTTTGGGGCAGCTGCTCCTACCCTGGCGCTATCTCACCCAGCCGGGGGAGCTTTTCTGGCACGAAGAAGGTTTTCGTTTTAGCTGGCGGGTCATGCTCATGGAAAAGGCCGGCTACGCCCAGTTTTGGCTGGAAAATCCCCGCAGTGGCCAGCGCCAGGCCGTGCAAAACCACCACTTCCTCACCGCTTTTCAGGAAAAACAAATGAGCTTTCAACCGGATATGATGCGAGAGTACGCCCGGAAGCTGGCCCGGCACTATCGCCAAGCGAAAAATTGGGATACGGTAGCCGTGTACGCCGATGTGTACGTAGCGCTCAATGGCCGGCCCAGCCGGCGGTATGTAAAACCAGAAGTAGACCTTACCCAGGTAAGTTCCGCCTCTGAAATGCTTTTGCCCTTTGATGACACGATTGCTGGCTTGTAGCCTTATCCTGCTGGCCTGGAGTGCGAAAGCCCAGGTAGCGCTCCGGGGCCGGGTGGTGGACGGTGCCGGCCGCGCCCTACCGGCCGTAGAAGTATACCTTAGTGGCCCTCAGGAGTTTCTGGCTACCACCGATGGCCAGGGCCGTTTTGCGCAGCAGCTGCCGCCAGGGGCCTACCGGCTGATTGTTTTTGGCGCCGCCTACCAAACCCTTCGCCAAAAACTGACTTTACAAAAGGACACTTCGCTCACCATCACCTTACAGCCCCTCAGCCAAAATCTGAATGAGGTAGATGTGCAAGCCACCCGCTCTAAGCTAGGCCGCAAGCGGCTTCGAGAAGTGGAGGGCACCGCTCTCTACGCCGGCAAAAAGAGCGAAGTGGTGGTGCTGGACGAAACGCCGGGCAACCTGGCGGTGAATAAAGCCCGGCAAGTGTATGCCCAGGTAACCGGGGTGAATCTCTACGAGAGCAGTGCCGGGGGCTTGCAACTGCACATCGGGGGGCGTGGCCTGGACCCGAGCCGCACCAGCAATTTCAACGTCCGTCAAAACGGCTACGACATAAGTGCCGATGTGCTCGGCTATCCCGAAAGCTATTACACGCCCCCCAGCGAGGCCCTGGAAGAGATCCAGGTGGTTCGCGGCGCGGCTTCCTTGCAGTACGGCACACAATTTGGCGGCCTGCTTAATTTTAAACTTAAAGGGCCGCCAGACAAAGACACCCTCCTGGGGCAAACCCGGCAAACACTGGGCAGCAACGGACTCTTCACCAGCTACAGCCGCCTGGCTGGTAAAAACGGGCCCTGGCGGTACAATGTCCACTACAATTTTAAACGCGGCGATGGTTTCCGGCCCCACAGTGCCTTTGTTTCGCACAATGCCTATGGTGAGGTAGGATACCACTGGGGGCCCGGCCATTCCCTAAGCCTGCAATACACCTACCTATACTACCTGGCCGAGCAGCCAGGAGGCCTCACCGATCAACAGTTTGCCCGAGACCCTTACCAAAGCCCCCGCCGGCGCAACTGGTTTGCCGTGCGCTGGAACCTGCTTTCCCTCCAGTGGGCCCAACAAATTTCTACCCGCAGCAAATTTACCCTCCTGCTTAATGGCCTGCATGCCCGCCGGCGTTCCCTTGGTTTTCGAGGCGTACCGGCCCAGCTGAACACCAATCCGGTACTGGCCCCAGACGAGCAGGATAGCGAGGGGAATTACCGGCATCCCCGCGATTTGATCAGTGGGCTTTTTCGGAACGCCAATGCCGAGGCCCGCCTGCTCACGCGCTACCGGCTGGGGGGGCACCGGGCGGTTTGGTTGCTCGGCGCCAAATATTATCACGCCCAAAACACCTCCCGCCAGGGCCCCGGCAGTAAGGGCCACGATGCCGACTTCCGCTTTGCCCAGGAGCGCTTCCCTGATTATGCCAACCAGAGCGATTTTCGCTTTCCCAACCGCAACCTGGCCTTCTTTACCGAACACATTTGGTATGTAAGCCCCAAGATCTCCATCACGCCCGGGCTAAGGTGGGAATACATTCATACGGCCAGCCGGGGCCGTTATCAGCAAGTAAATTTTGACAACGCGGGCAATGTTATTTTCCGGGATACCCTACGCGATAACCGGGACCTGCGCCGTCATTTTCTTCTGGCCGGGCTGGGGCTGTCCTATAAACCGGATAAGCAGACCGAATGGTACCTCAACTTCTCCCAAAATTACCGCTCGGTGACCTTTTCCGACATCCGGATAGTGAACCCTAGCTTTAAAATAGACCCCAAGCTGAGCGATGAACGCGGCTACACGGCCGACCTCGGGTACCGGGGCACTTGGGGGGAAGACTTTCGCTATGATTTTACGGCATTTGGCCTGTACTATGGCAACCGGATAGGCCTAATCTTTAATGACCGGGCGCAGCGGGTCAGGACTAACATTGGCACGGCCTTCATCTACGGCCTGGAGAGTTTCCTCCGTTATCCCTTACGGAAGGGTAAGTGGCGCTGGGAGGTTTTTAGTAACCTCTCCCTTAACCGCTCTCGCTACCTGGCCTCGCAGGAAAACAATGTGGTAGGCAATGAGGTGGAATTCGTGCCCGCGGTAAACTGGAAAGTAGGCAGCAGCTGGCAGTGGCAGCAGTGGCAGGTCAGTATTCAGTATAGCTATTTGTCTAGCCAGTATACGGACGTGGAAAACTCCGAAGCACCCGCTCCAGGAGACCTGCGAGCCGGCGTGCTGGGCCCCATTCCCGCTTATGGCGTGATGGACTTTTCGCTGGCCTGGCGCCCGGGGCGCTGGACCTTAGAGGCGGGGATCAATAACCTGGCAAATGCCCGATACTTTACCCGCCGGGCCACCGGCTACCCGGGCCCCGGTATTATTCCCGCCGCCCCACGGACGGCTTATCTTACGCTGGGTTTTCGGTGGTAAGCCCCCCTAAGCGTCCCTTGAAAAGAAAAAAGTACTACAAAAAGAGGTCACGCCGCTAGCGGCGCAGTTTACATTTGGCCGCCAGGCCCAAAAAGAAAGCGCCCCCTTAAGAAGCCTAAAGCCGGGAAATTGATAAATTTGTGAATCTTCATCATCGCCTGGCTATGAAATTACATCCGGTAGAAGAAGCATCCGGCCTGGATCCCGAAACGTTCTATCAAAGCTACGTACGCAGGAAAAAACCCGTAAAGCTGCTGGACTACGCCCAAGACTGGCCAGCTACCCAAAAATGGACCTATGACTACTTGCGGGAGGTGGCCGGCCACCATATGGTAAAACTTCATGGCGCCTGGCAGGACAATGAGCCTACCAAAATAGAAATGCCCCCGGTAAAGGAGGTGCCCTTCCGCGACTACCTGGATATGCTGGAAAATGACGTAGAAAGCGATTTGCGGATTTTCCTGTTCAACCTCTTTAAGCTCGAACCGCAACTGCTGGAAGACTTTTCCTATACCCCTATCATGGAAGGCTACCTCAAGGACTACCCCTACATGTTTTTTGGCTGCGCCGGGAGCGATGTGCGCCTGCACTACGACATAGATCTCTCGAACGTGTTCATTACCCAGTTTGGCGGGACCAAACGCATCACCCTCTTTGACCAAAGCCAGACCAAGTACCTCTATAAGCTCCCCTTTACCACCCACAGCGCGGCCGATATAGGTCATGCGGACTACGAAAAATACCCGGCGCTACAGTATGCGGAAGGCTACCAAACGGACCTTAAACCGGGGGAGACGCTCTTTATGCCGGGCGGCATTTGGCACTACATACAGTACCTGGACGGCAGCTTTTCTCTGAGCCTACGCACCCTTAACCCTTCCCGGATGGGCAAGCTGCAAGGGGCGTATAATGTGCTGGTGATCCGGAAGCTGGATGAGTTTGTAAACAAGTACTACAAAAACCGCTGGAGCGATTATAAACTCAAACGGGCCATTGAAAAGACCAACGAAATAATAGCCGAGCAGGAAAGAGAGCGCCAGGGCCCGTAGTCTTTTGTTAAGTGTCTGTCTATAAAGTCGGTCAACTTCGTTACCCTTGCTTTCTCGCTAAAAGCGAGACTCATCTCGCCACTGGCGAGACTGCGCTTTTTAAAGCTGCGCAAGCCTCCCCGAATAAGTCGGGACAGGCGCTGACCAACTTTCTAGACGAGACATTGGACAGTATGGACAGATACTATTTAGTGTTTGTCCACAGAGTCTGGTGTCTCGTCTAGAAAGTTCAAGAACGCCTGTCCCGATG
>JAVLBR010000155.1:0-5061 GCA_031581125.1 Schleiferiaceae bacterium
CAAGCTGCTGGAAGACGCCCAGGCCATCATTGAAGTCAATTACTACGAAGACCCCCGGTATAAGGTGGCGGCGGATAGTATTTAATACATAGACAATACCCAGCCATGCCCTTTTGTGACTTTAGAAGAAAGCACACCAGACATTTATAGCCCTCATTACTTCTGACAAAACAAAGCCTTGTTTTAGAAAGACCTACATCTTAGCAAGACAATAATCTTTCTTCCTAAGACAAACGTAAAAAAGCGCTTCACTAAGCTCAGAATAGTAGGCAGATAGGGTGAGCATTTTAAGCCCGGGCTTAGAAAGGGTAGCATTACTACTTTGGCTTAGCTCTCCGGAACTTATATCAATATCAAAATTAATGGCTTTCGCTTTTTTCACTTTTTTAAGTCGTTTTAGGTCCATTCTTTTTTTACCTACGTTGCTTTCATCTGTATTGAAAATAAAATTTATTTTGCCATCCTCCTCGTATGAAGCATGAGAGAAAAAATTCACTCCATAATATGGTACATTAGAAAACAACCATCCGACGCTCGATCGAACAAAAAGTAAAGGTCCAAACCCCCAAAAGAATTGTTGATTTCGATTAATACGCTGGGCCCATTTTAAGCGACCATCTGCCTCAATTTTAAAGGCATATATATCCTTGAAATCCTTGGTTCGACCAGAAACTCCACCACTCTCAGCACTTCTATAGGTAGTTTTAACGTAACTCTCTGTAACAGCCACAAGACTTCCATCTTCATTATGAAAAATATTATAGCTGGTTAAATTATTTTCAATTTCCCCGTCATAACCTTTTCGACGGTCTCGTTTACTTTTATCTGATTTAGTGAAGGCTGGATCAAACTTGCTAATATTAGCCGCTATAATAGCCTTCGTAAGCGTATTAATCTTTTGGTAAAAAAGACCAACTACTTGCGCATCGCCTTCTTCGTTATTTGCCTTAGATTTATTCTCATTCCTATCTTTTACGTCCTTTGTATAGTAAGAACCGAGTATGACTAAATTTCCTTGATTGTCGAAAGAGGTAGTGTAATCAGTCAATTTGGCATTCGACTCCATTTCACCGAGAGCCAACGGCTCCCTCCATTCCTCAAGGTCGGCAGTCACATCGAGGATGACCAAATCTCTGCCAGCTGGAAAATAAACATTTCCCTCATCATCCACGGAAATAGCCGAAATGCCGCTGACCTCGTCCATATCACCGTCAAACCGAAATTCCTTCTCTGCCAATTGGTTGAATTCATCATCAAAAACAATCAACTTTTCAATCGTTTTATCAAGACTCTTGTAATAAGAAAATGAGCTCACGACAAATGCATCTTTGTTTGGGCTGTATGTAATATCATAAAATCCTCTATCAAGATTTTTTTCTACCCTCTTCGAGAGCAGATTAAACCGATCTATCACACGCCCCCTGGCCGCGCCTACTATGTGAACATCAAGATCAAATCGCTTTTCTTTTCGATGATAATAGCTTCTAAAAATGACAAATTTATCATTCATAAAATCGTAATCTACTAGATCCTCAACCACCCCCATTTGACCATCGAGTTTAATTACTTTTACGTAATTTGACCGAAGACTTTCTTTATCGAAAGAGGACACAAGAATATTTTTTCTAAACCTTGCATCCATGCCATAAATCTCTTCTTTACTTTCCCCCACTATCTGAGGATAAAAACCTCTTTTCTCCGCCTTTTGAATAGGCCCAAAAGTCGGGCTTTGTCCTTCGCAAAAGAAGGCAGTAAAAACAAAAAATGCTGCTAAACAAGTTCTCATATATTAGTCAAATTAAATTTATATCCCTGAACTGATTATTTACTTACTCGTGACAAATGCTTTTCGGTTTCTTTTTCCATTTCTCTCAAACTTAGTTTTTTACCCTGGTTTGAATAGGTATTATAAATAAATCTCCCTTTATGCGTATCCAGTAACCTAAAATAGTAATAGTCATCGTGCTCGCCATCGATTTTGCCCAGTACCTGACAGACATAACGACTCGGCAGTTGCTGCACGTCTTTTAACCTTGTAAAAATTACGGAAAGATCTAATTTTTGAAGGAAGCGTGCCTGGTATGCCGCTTCTTTGAGGGAAGCATACTGATCATACATGTCCGTATCCTGAGATCCCATTGCTGATGTATAAAAAGGTGTGATAGCTAATCCCAAGTCTTTTTCCATATTCAGGATGACCTCTTTAAGTTCTTGCTCATCTTCCCAATAATCACGTAGATTTTTGGGGTCAAGGTCCTCTTGATGCATTATGATAAGACGGGGGTCAAGCAAAGTCACTCGGTCTATATCAATTCCCAATCCCTCTTCATCTAACTTTTCAAGACGTTTTTCTCTTCTTTCCTCTTTATAATCATAGCTTAAGCTCTTTTCTCTCTCCAGGCTATCTTTAAATGATTGGTAGGATTTTAGCTTTTTAGCGAGCCAGCCACTTTTCACCTGATCTTGAATAAAATACTTATGAAAATTGCTGTAGTGTTCCTGTTTTGCTCTGAAGAGGGCGCGCCTACCCCCAAAATCCTCTTTATCTTTATCGAAAGAAGGCATGGTGTCGTTTGCCACCCTAAAGTCCTCAATATTCGCCCCGCAGTACGCTTTTAAATATTTTGTGAGGTTGTCGGCATAAGTATCTAAAAATTTTGCTTGAGGGTACTTTTTTTTTGCCCTAAAGACGTGATGCAATGCCAATGTATTCATCTGTACACATCGCAACTGCTTCAAAAGATGAAATACTTGCTGACTGGGCCCTTCCACCTCATACGTGGAAGGCATAATATGGCTTAATTTATTAACAGACTTGAGGCTAGCTAAACCGTAAAGGGCGCGCACTTTTGAAAGTTCCAGGAATCTATTACCAGGGAAATCCTCTTCAAGTACGTAGATATCGTAAAGGGCCTCCGCATAGTCTGCATAAAGTAATTTCTGCCTAACAACTTCAAATCGAGCAAGATTCCGAATTTTCTCAAAACGTTCTTTACCGAGGGAAAACCTTTGCTTTCCTTTCGCCTCCACTTGCTGTAGATTCTTTTCCAATGCTTTCCGTCGTTTAAAAACATTGGGATGCGTATGGGTTTCATCAAAATAATCTTCTTCCTTAGAAATGGGGGTAATTTCCGAGCGATAGAAAAATGACGGTATAGACTTTCTGTCCGTGGCTAGAAAATCTAATCCTACCGCTATACGACCGTACGGAATATAGCTATGGTGCAGTGTTGTTAAGGCCTTTCGAACTTCTTCTGGGTGGTAAATAGTTTTTCCTAGCACCTGCAAACCTATCGAGTCTGCTTCCAACTCATGCTCTTTGCTACGCATCACTCGTTGGTCGAATTGAGCTATGGGATTTATGGACTCTTCAAACCAGCCCGTGTTATCCAGCTCCTTTTCTTGACGATAGCTATCGTAGCTGTGCTTTTCCGTTACGTGAGCGCTCTCATGGGCTATCACAAAAGCCAATTCCGCTTCAGATTTGCTATGTGCCACTAAACCAGTATGTACACCAATAATCCCGTTCGCTACCGCGAAAGCATTTACGCTTGGCGCTTTATAGTGATACACCCGTATTTGCTCCTCTAATTCCGGCTGTTCTTCAAGAAGCTTATCCGTTATGTCCTCTAAGTACTTCGCTATGGGGTCCCCAAAGGAAAAGCGTCCGTTCTTAAGCTTGTTTTGAATACCATAATGCTGCTGCGCCCAAAATTCTTCGCGATTCTTCCGCGCTTGCCGCTTGAGTCCTTGCCCCTCGCTATCTTTTAGGGCTGCCTGGTACTTTTCTATCCAGGGCGCGGTAATATCCTCCGGCAGCAAGCCGCTTTGCTTAAGTCCAGTAAAATTCTGTAAATCACTTTTTTCCTGAGAATGAAGATTACCTACAATTCCCATCATCACGGCCACAACTAAGGACCGAATACGCCGTGGTCGCATTGGTTATCTCTATTTTCTATATCTTATAAAGCAAGATTAAAAAAAGTCTCCGAACGAGGCAACCTTCTCACGATATTTTTTTACCCCAGGAAAAATGTAACTGATTTCCAAGTAGCTTATCCAGTATAGCGGTCACTTTCTCCAAATTTTGGACAGGGTAAGGCTCACATTTCCACTCCGGATGATGATTACTTGAGAAACCTGCTTTGAGAGATCGGTCTCACCCCCAGTGCCACTGGTTATATTTTCCAGCCCGCATAAGTATTTGAGATCATTATTGACCCCTTTTCTGCTACAAACCAATACACTACACCAGCGCACCATATTCTGTTGGTATAGCGAGGACACCTGGCACTCGATGATGTTGATATCTTGAGCTGGGTAACTGTTGATTTGGGTAACTGTTTAACTGGTGTGAAGGGTGAGGATGTAGATATTAGATATCAGATCGCTTCGCTTTTGGATTTTAGACGGGAATAGTTGGTTTACAGAAGTCTGGAGCGCTTTACGCTCGCTCATCTATAAAGGCCCCCAAACCCCCCAAGGGGGCTTAACACCTGCTACCCCATCAAATTATTTCAGTTACGAGCGGCAAGCTTCCATGAAACAAAAGGCCAGCGGGCCAGACGCGGCGGGAAGTCCCCCTTGGGGGGATTTAGGGGGCCAAAATGTGCAGGCTGACCGCCCAGCAGATAGCCCCTTTGCCTCGCCCCAGGCGAAGCCAAACCCCTCAAAGGGGCTTAACAGTTGCTACCCCATCAAAAGATTTCAATTACGAGCGGCAAGCTTCCAGGAAGCAGAACTCCGGCGGTCCAGACGCAGTCTAAAGTCCCCCTTGGGGGGATTTAGGGGGCTAAAAAACTGGAAAAGAAAAACTTGATGGAGGAGCACGCCCCCCGTACCTCACTTTCTGTCCGGGGAATGCAAAGGGCTCATTGGCATTTCAAAATGGCCTTTATTGAAAAAAATAACCTGCAGAATGCCAATGTATTATGATTTTGTTATATGATTGATCATTTTAGCCACGAGCAGCTTCCTTTAAATACTGATACACCGGACAGTCCTCCTCATGGGCCCCGGGCAAGTACCCCGTGCTCATCAGAAATTCCTTGGTGATCTCCG
>JAVLBR010000156.1:0-5005 GCA_031581125.1 Schleiferiaceae bacterium
GGCGGCGAAGCCGCTCCAGAGGGTCTCTCATCTATTACCCGCCCTTTTACGTAAGTTTTAAGCAAAGGGTTTTTCTTAAAACGCCTCAAATGTCGTCTGCCCAACGCCACCGCTTTACGGGAGGACGCACTTTTGCGAATAGAAAAAATCTTAAAAACGTCTCAAAAATGAAAACCCGATTCCATCTAGTTAGCCTGGCGCTGCTCCTAAGTCTACCCCTGGCCGCTCAGGATTACATCGAAACCAGCCAAAAACTCCTCCAGACCATGAAACAGGGCGGCAATGCCCAGCCCTACGTGGAGACCATCGCCCAGGCCGATCCCGATAAGCTGGCGGCCACCATTAACACGGACCGCGAGCGGCTGGCCTTCTGGATCAATCTCTACAATGGGCTTATTCAGTACCATCTCACCCAAAACCCCGATTATTACGAGGACCGCGATGATTTCTTTGGCGATGATATCCTCACCGTGGCCGGCGAGAAGGTGAGCTTTGACAACTTGGAGCACGGCGTGCTGCGCCGGGGTACCTCCAAGTATTCCATGGGCTATTTTTCCAATCCCTTCGGCAGCGATTGGCACGAACCCTATCAGGTAGAGGAGATCGATTGGCGCATTCACTTCGCGCTCAACTGCGGCGCCGCCAGCTGTCCCCCCGTGCGCATCTATGACGAGGCCACCATCGATCAGCAACTCAATGCCAGTACCAACCAGTACCTGGACAGCCAGGTGCGCTATGAAGCTGCGGAAGAAACCGTTTACGGTCCGGCGCTCTTTTCCTGGTTTCGGGGCGATTTTGGCGGCACCAGCGGCGCCAAAGAGATCCTTAAAAACCGCGATTACATCCCCACTACCGATGTAGACCTGGAATACAATGAGTACGACTGGACGCTCAAAATAGGTCCAGAGGTGTTTTATAAGCAGTAAAAACCATCCCGGCGCTTTCCCTGCGCTTAGCGAAGGTCATGCCCTACTGGGGCGCGGCCTTTACTTTTTTAAGCTGATCTACGGCCGCCTCCAGGGTGGCGTCATCCTTGGCAAAGCAGAAGCGCAGCACGTGATGATCGGTAGGATCGCGGTAAAAAGGGCTCAGCGGAATGGTGGCTACCTGGTATTCCCGCGCCAGGCGTTCCGCAAAGGCGCGGTCCGGTTCCTGGCTCAGGTGGCCGTATTCGGCCAGCTGGAAGTAGCCCCCGCTTACCGGGAGGGGTTTGAAAGGCGTATGGGCCAGCAGCTGTTCAAAGTAGCGTTGCTTGCGCTGGTACATGGCCCCTATGGAGCCAAAGTCCAGCGCTTCCAGGTGATCGGCCAGGGCCCGCTGCATAGGGTGGTTTACGCAAAAAACCTGGTACTGATGCACCTTCTGGAACTCTTTCATCAGGTTTTCCGGCGCCATGCAGTAGCCTATTTTCCAGCCGGTCACGTGTAGGGTTTTGCCCAGGCTGCCCACTACAAAGCTGCGCTTTCTTAGTTCCGGGAAATGGCGCAAGCTCAGATGGCGCTGTCCCGGGTACACCAGGTGCTCGTACACCTCATCGCCCAGGAGGAGGATATTGCTATTGCCCACGATCTCCGCCAGCTGCCGGTAATCTTCTTCGTCCCAGAGGCTGCCACTGGGATTATGGGGCGTATTGATCACGATCATGCGGGTACGGTGGTTTACCACCCGCTTCACCTGGTCCCAGTCTACCCGGTAGTGGGGGTGGGCCAGCTTTACCGTGATGGGCGTGCCCCCCGCCAGTTCTATCATGGGGATGTAACAATCGTAGGCCGGGCTAAAGAGCAGCACCTCATCTCCTTCCCGTATGCTGGTGGCTATGGCGGCGCTGATGGCCTGCGCCCCCCCAGCGGTGATGGTTATTTCCCGCTCCGCATCATAGGAAGCCCCGTAAAGCGCCTCGCTAAAGTTCACAATGGCCTGGCGCAGCTGCGGCGTGCCCGCCATAGGAGCGTACTGGTTCATGCCCTTGCGCAGGTAATGGTTTACCCGGTCCAGCAGCTCCGGCTCCACCGGAAAGTCCGGGAAGCCCTGCGAAAGGTTATAAGCCCCCGTTTCCCGGGCCAGGGCACTCATTTCGGTAAAGATGGTGGGATTTACGTGGTTCAGCGTGCCGGTAAAGGCCATCGGTTTATCTGCCTGTTCCATAATTGAGCTACGCGATCTAAAAGGGTTAGCACTACTGGCAAAGGTGCTGCAAAAAGCCTATCCACCCAAGCCGCCCGCGGGTCATTAGGCCTGGCGGCCAAATGTGGGCGCGGGCCGCTTCAGAGCGGTCCTCGTAAGGAGCAGGCGCTTAGGGTTTATCTTTTGCGGCTAGATAGTCTTCTATTTCAAAGAGCTCCGCATCCAGGGACAAAATTTTTCCCTCGCCATCTACCAGCAAGTAGCGGGGGTAGCCCTCTACCTTAAAAGTGTTGATCAAGCGGTCATTGGCCAGGCCCTGCGGCCAGGAGTGCTCGTATTCCTTCAGGAAGGAGCGAATTTTGGGAAGCGGCTCGCCGCTATTGATGCCCAAAATATTAAGCCCTTGGGCGTACTTCTTTTTCATTTTCCGCAGGCTAGGCGCGGCGTGCTGGCAGCCCTTGCACCAGGCGCCCCAAAAATCGATCAGCAGCAGCCGCTCTTCTTCCAGAAAATCGTGCAGGGAGACATTATCGTCCTCAAGATTCACCAGCGGAAGGTCCGGCAGCGGCTGCCCGGCCTGAAGGGGCGCTCGGTATTCCTTTTCTATGGGGCGGATGCGGATGCTTTCCCCCAATGGGTCCACTTCGCTTACCGCATAGGTTTGACCCTCAAATTCAAACCAATTGGAATCGGGCTTTAAAAGCCGGGCGCCGTTGATCCGTTTGGTGGAATAAGGCATGGCCGCCGGTTGAAAGTACCAGCGATCTTCCAGAGTATCGCCATACGCCCCGTTTACATTACAGTCGTAAAAGCCCACCCGAAAATCTTGCCCCTGCCAACGAAGGGTATCCATTTTCAAATTAAAGCGGTGCACTTTTAGCCAGGACCGGTAAGGCAGGTAAGGGACGCCTTCCTGGCGATAAAAATCAATCTTATGAATTTTTTCCGCTCGGGCAGCCCATTCCGGATCGATTACGGAGTCCATCTTTTCGTAGCGCACACCGAAGGAAGCCTCCTCGCCCAGGTAGAGCTTCACTTCTCGCTTGGCGGCGTCCATTTGCACGGGCGGCCCATCGTCGCTAAAATCGAGGTTGCCGTTGCGATCGGGATAAAAAGTGGGCGATGGGCTGGATAGGTTTCCTATCAGGATCACGATCCCACTGGGATAAGCTCCCTCTATACCCGTAAAATACTGGGACATTACCGCTGTATCGGCGGGCTGGAATTGCGGCGGAAATTTCGCGATGGGGTAGCCACCACGGCGCAGGTAAAAGGAGTCTGGGCTTACCCGGGCGGTAAGGCCAAAGCCGTGGCCACGAGGCCTGGATTCATGCAGCGTCCCGTCTATTCCAGTGTCTGTCCATACAGTCGAGTGTCTGTCCTAGAATGTTCGCTAACGAGGCTTGCGCAGCCCAAAAAAGCGGAGTTTACTAGGGTAAATGAGTATTTTTTGGGCAAGCGTAACGAAGTTAGCGGACTTTATAGACAGACACTATTCTAAGGAGCGTGTCCTGGGCTTGTAAAGCCAGCATACCGCTCCCCAAAAATACCAGCACTAGCAGTTTGTGGTGAAATGCAGCCATAAGAAATGCTTTTCTTCAAAAGTAAAAAAACGAGACGTCCAGCAGCCCATCCGCTTGTTTTTTTAAGGTACCTAAGAGGAGGGGAGGGAATGCGCTTTGGAAACCTTCCCGCCCCAAGGCTGTTTTAGCAGCATATGAAAACGATTAGTCCTGAAAGCATCGTAGAATTAAAGTACACCCTGCGGGAAGGAGGGCCGCAGGGAGAAGTGCTGGAAATCATGGATGAGCACTGGCCGCTGAAATTCTATTTCGGCAGCGGTACCATGCTGCCCGGTTTTGAAGAAGGCCTGGAGGGGCTGGCCGAGGGGCAGTCTTTTCAGTTTACCCTGCCCCCGGAGCAGGGCTACGGGGCCTTAGACCCTGCCCAGATCAAAGAAATACTCCTGGAGGATATGCCCGAAAGTGAACGCTTTCCCTTCAAGGATTTTGAGGTAGGAGATCGGCTGGTGTTTGATATGGGATCCGAAAAAGAACGGCTGGGCACCATTAGCGAAGTGCTGGATCAGTCCGTGCTGGTAGACTTTAATCATGCCCTGGCGGGGAAACACCTGCACTTTAGCGGCCAGGTTCTTTTCATCCGGGAGCCGCGCCCCGATGAAGCCACCGCCCGCCGCTACATAGAGCCCAACGGCATCCGCTCTGATAGCCGCCTGGGCGATGCATAGCGCGCCCCCTTCCCCGGTAAAAGCTTTTTTTGAGCATCTCCAGCCCTTTTTTGCCGCGGAAGGCTATCACTTTCACCCTATTCTTAACCAGTTCCGGCAAACTTTTGACGGCGGTTTTCGCAATGTGATCTTTGGATTTTCCGCGTACGAAGACACTACCCTGGTGGAGTGCACTTTCGGGGTGCGCCTGGACCTGATCGAGGATACCATCATGCCTTTTAGTACCGGCATTAATGGTTACCTGGATGAAAGCAATACCACCCAAACCAACCTGGCCAAATACCACCAGGTCCCGCACTACCGGCTCCGTTTTGCCCATCCCGCCGAAATGGAGGCAGCCGGCCAGGAGCTACGGCAATTCTTTGTGCAGGAAGGTTTTGCTTTTTTAGAAAAACACAGTGCCTTAAAAGCGCTTGAAGCGCGGTACAATCAGGCTCCGCATCAGCCCAGTTTGCTGGCTTTTAGTACCCGGATGCGCTGTTTTCGCGGCATGGCCCTGGCCACCATGGCCCAGAGTCCCTACTGGGAATCGCTTTACCAGGCCTATCAGGAAGAGCTCAGGCGTTGGGGCACCCCCAGCATTATCACCGACCGGTACGAAGCCCTCTGTCAGCATTTGCTGAGGCTAGGGGT
>JAVLBR010000157.1:0-4988 GCA_031581125.1 Schleiferiaceae bacterium
AGGAAGAGAATTTAGCACCTTTGTAACCCCAATCCGCAAAAGAACTGGTAGCCCATGGCAAAGTCTGAAGATCCCTCCTATTCCTTTCCCGGCCGGAGCCTGGAAGAGTGGCTGCAAAAAATAGAGCAAGACCTTAAAGGCAAGAAGCCGCTGCAGGACCTCTACCATCAAAATCCTGATGGGCTATCCATAGCCCCCGCTTATCACCGGGAAAACAGCCGGGTTAAGCTACAGCCCTGGAAGGAGCATCCCAAATGGGATATCACCGCGGAAGTAGTGGTGGAAGATGCCCGCCAAGCCAATAAGGAAGCGCTCAACGCGCTCGAAAGAGGCGCTACCTCCCTGCTCTTTTATCTTCAGGGAACGGAAGACCTTTCCGTATTATTACAGGACATCCAGCTAGAATACATCTGTCTTAACCTGGTGGTGGCCCAGCGCCCCAATGCCCTAGCAGAAAGGCTTCAGCAGCATTTAAAAGCCCTCCACTTTAATGAGAGAGAGCTGGAAGGGAGCCTCAATTTTGACCCGTTGGAAAACATGGCCCGCACGGGCCAGGCCTTTAACACCCTGGAAAAAGACCTTCAGGAGCTGCAAGAACTGCCTACCCGGCTACCCGCCGGTTTTAAGCCCCACGCCATCAATTTGCCCCATTTTGCTCATGCGGGGGCCACCTTGGGGCAGCAGCTGGGCCTGGCCCTGGCCATGAGCTACGAATACATCCACCGGCTGGACCTCAAGTCTGGCGAAGGGTTTTGGGTGCACCTGGCCACCGGCGGAGACTATTTCGGGGAGATAGCCAAGTACCGCGCCTTGCGCCGCCTTTGGCATCAGCTGCTGGAAGAGTTGGCCTTTCCCCAGTCGGAAGTGCGCATTTCTGCCGAAACCGGCTGGCGCAATAAAACCCTCCTGGATCCTTACAACAATATGATCCGCAGTACCACCGAGGCCATGGCTGCCATCATAGGCGGGGCCAGCGAGGTTTGTGTTAAACCCTTTGACCTCTTTAACCGGGCCCATGAATCTTTTGCCGAGCGCATAGCCCTCAACCAGCAGCACATCCTGCAGCATGAGAGCCGCCTCCACTACGTGCGCGATATGGCCCAGGGCAGTTATTTTCTGGAACAACATACGGAGGAATTGGCCCGGGCGGGCTGGCAATTTTTCCAGAATATTGAAAAGCAGGGCGGTTACGCAGAAGCCCTCTCCTCCGGCTGGCTTCAAAAAGAGATCGCCCAAGCGGCCCAGGAGGAGCAAAAAAGCTTTGACCAGCAAGAAAAGGTCCTCATCGGCGTCAATAAATACCAAAAGGAAGACGAAGACCTGCCCCCCCTGAAGGTGGAGCAAATCAAAAGCAAGCCCGCCCCTACCGGCACCCCCTATCCGGCCCTTCCTATTCGCCGCCTGGCGGAAGACGTAGAAGTGAAGCGCCTCCAGTCTGCGCCCTAACGCTGTACTGCCCCCTTAACCCAGGCTTACCCTCCAGCAGACTTAGGCCTCCAAGGAAGGGATAAGCCTTTGGAGGGCGCTCCAAGCCTGGGCCGGCGCCACCCGCTGAAGGCAAGCAAAATCCTGCCGGGGGCAATCCTCCCGTCCGTAAATAGAGCAAGGCCGGCAGGCCAGCTCTTCCTGGGGCACGGCCAAGTGCTCCTGCGGGCCCGTGGACACGGGGGCAAAGCCCGCCGCGGGATGAGTGCCGCCCCAGATCACCAGCAGCGGCACGGCTGCCAAAGCCCCGAGATGCATATTAAACGAATCCATGGCTACCAGCGCATCCATCTCCTCCAGCAAGGCTATCTCCTGATCGAAGGGGTACCGGCCGGCCAGTACGCCGCCGGCAGCGCCACTTTCCCTTAGCAGGGCTTCCAATTCCGCTTTCTCCGCCGGGGCGCCTAAAAGCCACACCTTGGCATCCTTTTCCCGGGCCCAACGCCGCAGCAGTTGTACCGAATAGTCACGAGGCCAGCGCTTGCTGGCGTGGGCAGCTGTAGGCGCAAAAGCCAGGTTTAGGCGGCCGCGGTGCTGTGTCCACCAGGCGGCCGTCGTCCTCGCCATTTTGTAAGTGGGCACAGGCCAGCTGGGGGGCGGATCAGCCACGACGAGCCCGCTCCGGTGAAAAGTATCCCAGTACCGCTGGGTCACGTGGGGAAGTGGTTTTAGTTGTTTGGGAGGAGGAACGGTAAGGGCTTTTCGGGCGGGTCGGTCTTTGCGCAGGCGCCAGACCTTTATACCGCGCAGCCTAAGAAAAAACCCCACCAGGTAAGTGCGTAGTACCGCATGCTGATCGATTACCTGGTAACCTTCCCGGCGATAGGCCCGGTGGATTTGGCGCGCCAGGCGCCAAAGCCCCATGATACCCTGATGTTTTTCCTTGAGATCCACCGGAAAAAAATCCACCGGAAGGGGCTCAAATAAAGGCGCCAGATGGGGCCGCGACACTATGGTGATCCGCTTATCGGGGTGCAGGGTGGCCAGGTGCTGAAGCACCGGGACGAGCAGGGTCACATCGCCCAGGGCGGAAAACCGGAGCACCACCAGGCGCATTTAAGAAGGCTTTTGATAGAGCACGGGATTGAGCTCGGGGTCGTTGTACATCTTCATCTGGCGGTACACCTTGGCCAGGCGCTCGCCGGTGGCGAGGTCTTCGAGAAGCTGATCCAGGGCCAGGATGAGGTCATCGCGCTGAATTTCCAGGATGGCCAGCTTGTTTTGGTTTTTTTGGGCGAGGGCTGCTTCCGTATCACTGCGTTGCGCCTCAATTTCCATGTGGTAGATTTTCAGGGCCAGGATAGAAAGGCGATCTACCGCCCAGCCGGGGCTCTCCGTGTTGAGCCGGGCCCCGGGCTTGGCTTCCACACCCTGATAGGTTTCCAGGATATTCTCATCGATGCGCTCCACCAGGTCGGTGCGATTTTGGTTGCTCTTATCAATGCGCCGCTTGAGCACCAGCGCCTGGGTAGGATCTATGAAGGGCGCCCGGATCTCATCCTCCAGATGCCACTGTACGGTATCTATCCAATTTTTGGCGTACAAAAGACCGGCCAGGCTATCCGCTTCGTGCGGGTTTTGCTCCGGCTGGTCTATCTGGTCTTTTACGTGGTAATCCTCTATGCACTGGCGAAAGAGGGCGTACATGTCAGCAGCATTCATCATGGGGCTATATTTTCAACGGCGTTTTTAATGCGTTGCAGGGCTTCTTTCAGGGTGTCTTCTGAACTGGCGTAGCTGATTCGGACACAATCCGGACTGCCAAAGGCCTCCCCCGGAACCAGAGCTACCTGGGCCTCCTCCAGGAGGTAAAGACACAGGTCATTGCTGCTTTCCAAATAGCGTTCTCCTACCGATCTTCCCAGCAAAGCGCTGATATCGGGGAAGACGTAGAAGGCTCCCTGGGGGTGATTGGTCTTTATGCCGGGGATGGCTTCGAGGGCCTCGATCACCAGGTCACGCCGTTTGCGGAAGGCTTGCTGCATTTCCTGCAGCTCGCGGGGATGGGCCTTGAGCGCTGCCAGGGCGGCTCGCTGGCTGATGCTGGAAGCCGCGGAGGTAAACTGGCCTTGCATTTTGGTGCAGGCCTCGGCCAGCCATGGGGGAGCGCCGATGTAGCCCAGCCGGTAGCCGGTCATGGCGAAACCCTTGCTCAGGCCGTTAATGGTGACGACCTGATCATACACATTTGGCCGGGAGGCCAAACTGGCGTGCTGGGAGCCAAACTGAATGTGCTCGTAAATCTCATCGGAAAGGGCCAAAACCTGGGGATGATCGCGCAGGAAGCTGGCGATCTCCTCTAAGTCATCCTCGGTAAAAACGGAACCGGAGGGATTACAAGGAGAACTGAATATCAACAACTTAGTGCGGCCCGTGCAGTGGTTTTCGAGCTGCTTACGGGTTACTTTAAAGTCATTGTCGATGGAGGTCTCAATGATGCGCGGTATGCCGCCGGCCAGCTTCACGATCTCCTGGTAAGTAACCCAGTAGGGCGCGGGGAGCAAGACCTCATCGCCCGGGTCGATGGTGCAAAGGACCACATTGGCGATGCTTTGCTTGGCGCCGGTGGAAACAACGATCTGCTCGGGGTGGTAGCGCAGGCCGTTATCGCGCTGAAACTTATGGCTTATGGCTTCCCGCAGGTCTTTATAACCGGGGATGGGCGGGTAATGGGAGTAATCATCCCGGATGGCCTGGATGGCCGCCTCCTTGATGAACTGGGGCACATGAAAGTCGGGCTCGCCCAGGGAAAGGCTGATCACGTCATGGCCTTGCTCCCGTAGTTCACGGCTCTTGCGGCTCATGGCGATGGTAGCCGATTCAGCGAGGGTTTCTATGCGCTCAGAAAGTAGATTCATAAAGGGGTGGCGAGTGAGGTGAGGTGGGCAAATCTACAAATTTAGGGGCGGTAGGCTGGGGAATTTTGCGATATTTGCCCCCCTTTTTAAAAACGGTCCATGGACGTAGTCATTGATATCCTTAAATACTCGCTGCCAGCTATTTTCCTCCTAATTCTGGCCTACATGATGCTGAGTAATTTTATTGAAAATGAGGAAAAAAGGCGCCGCTACTTCCTCAAAAAGGAAACCCAAAAAAGTGCCCTGCCCACCCGCATGCAGGCCTACGAGCGCCTCACCCTGTTCCTGGAACGGATCCATCCCGACCGCCTGCTGGTGCGCGTACCCGCCAAGAAGGTGACCGTGCGAGGCTATCAGCAACTGCTGACCCACCATATCCGGCAGGAATTTGAGCACAACTTGTCCCAGCAAATCTACGTGAGTGATGAGGCCTGGCAGTACGTGGTGAACGCCAAAAGCTCTACCGTGGGCATCATCAATAGCTGGGCCCAGGACCTGGATCCCGATGCGCCCGGCGTAGAGCTCAGTAAGCACCTCCTCAACAAGATGATGGAACAGGAAACCCACCCTATCCAGAATGCCATTCGGGTGCTGCGCAATGAGGTAAGGGGTAATTTTTAGGGCCTTAGTGTCTGTCTATAAAGT
>JAVLBR010000158.1:0-4983 GCA_031581125.1 Schleiferiaceae bacterium
TCAGTTGGTAGAGCAACGGACTGAAAATCCGTGTGTCCCTGGTTCGATTCCTGGTGGCACCACCACCGCCCTCACGGGCGCACAGCACAGACGGTCCGGTGTGGTGTATAATCCCTAAAATCAGTGGTTTATGCACAACACCAATTTTCAAAAAATGTGGGGTAAAGTCTCTACGCAAGTCTCTAAGGGGGCTGTGGTCGCTAATACGTCACTACAATTTCAGCCGGCGACGAAGGATATTGCCGATCCGATCCATTCAATTTGACATCTGGCAAAACCTCCATCCTCCCCCTCTGGAGGACAATTCAAGAGTCCTTTTGGTGCTTAGAAGATTGCGCCACCTTTTGTAACCTGGCTTACGTTTCAGGGCTTTAAACTACGCTACCTTTGTCCCATCAAAAAGCGATAATTATGCCTACCGTAAATCTTACTGCCGATAAATTCCGGTCCGAAGTTTTCGACTACACCGCTCATAAAGAGTGGCAATTTAAAGGCGATAAGCCTGCCATCATCGATTTTTATGCCGACTGGTGCGGCCCCTGCAAGATGGTGGCCCCCATCTTTGAAGAACTCAGCGAAGAGTACGGCGCAGACCTTACCATTTATAAGGTGGACACCGAAGCGGAACAGGAACTGGCGGCCATGTTTGGCATCCAGAGCATCCCCAGTATCTTATTCATTCCCATGGACAAAACCCCCATGATGCAGAAGGGCGCCCTTCCCAAACAATCTCTCAAAAAGGTGATTGAAGAGGAGCTGCTCAGCTCTACCCCTTCCTCCTAAAACCCTTTTTTCATAGCAGCTAGAAACCACTTGCCCACGCGGGCAAGTGGTTTTTTTATGACCTTTGGGCTTTAAACCCTCACATATGCGCCTATACCCCCTTCTGCCCCTTATTCTTAGCCTCTTTTTTTATGGGGCCTTCGGCCAAATGAAATGGGACACCACCCGTTTACTAATCGTTTCTCGATCATCTAGCCGCTCAGGAAGGCGCCATGGGCTCCGTGGCCATATACCATCAGGGCAAACCCTTTTACCAATGTGCCTGGGGCTTCGCCCAAATGAATCCCCGGCAAAAAAATACCCCAGGCACCCGTTTTCGCATCGGTTCCATCACCAAAACTTACACCGCCAGCATCATCCATCAGCTGGCAGAGCAGGGCAAGCTAAACCTCCAGGCCCCCTTGGCCAATTGGTTTCCCGACTTTCCCCACGCCGACAGCATCCGGCTGGAGCAGATGTTGCTCCACCGAAGCGGACTCTACAATTTTACCAGTAGCCCTCGCTACCAAAGCGCCAGCGACAGTAGCTTTACCCAAGCCCAGCTACTGGCATGGATGAAAAGCGGGGCCCCCGCCTTTGCGCCGGGCGCCAAATTTGGCTATTCCAATACCAATTACGTACTGCTGAGCTACATCGCCGAAGCGGTAAGCCAAAGCTCCTTTACCGAGCTACTGCAACAAAATATCTTCCAGCCCTTGCAGCTGGAGCGCACCACATTTGGCCAAGGGCCTAAAACAAATGGAACTACCGCCCAAAGCTATGTGTACGCGGGCGATAGCTGGACGCCCGACCCCGATACGCACCTCAGCATTCCGGGAGCTGCCGGTGCTATCGTAAGTACGGCAGCAGAGGTAGCGACCTTTTACAATGCGCTCTTTAGCGGGGAGGTCGTTTCTGAAGAAGCCCTTTCCCAGATGAAGCCCGGTACTTACCAGTTTGGTCACGGCCTGGTGAAGATTCCTTTTTACGACCGCCTTTCCTACGGCCATACGGGCGGAATAGACCATTACCGTACGGCGGCTTCCTATTTCCCGGAAGACGAGCTCACCGTGGTGCTGCTTACCAATGGCCTGCGCCTGAAATTCAATGACCTGATGATAGGAGTACTCTCCACCCTCTACGGTAAGGATTATGAATTTCCGGAGATAGCCGCCACCCAGCGTCTTCCTGCGGCCTGGCTCCAAAGCCTTACCGGGGTGTACAGCAGCCCGCAGTTCCCATTAGATATTACCATCACCACTAAGGAAGGGCAGCTGCAGGGGCAGGCTACTGGTCAGCCCTCCTTTACCCTGGAGGCCCGGGACAGTGCCCACTTTGCGCTGCCCGAGGCCGGCCTAAAAATGCATTTTCGACCCCAAAAAAACCTGCTCATCTTTACCCAGATGGGCAATACCTTTGAGCTCGAGCGCAAGGCGGAAACGGATAAATAACTCACCACCCGGCCCCGAACTACCCACCACATAAGGCCCTCTCGGGCATGGGCACGTATTTTACCCTTATCAACTGATCATCAGCGCCAGGGTTTCCATTTTTTTTGTAATTTCCAGGTTTTAATGAGCTTTCCATTGAGCCTCCTAGCCCCGGTGGGTGCCTGGCAGGTGTCAATAGGAAACCTTGTAAAACAAGGCCTCTATGAGCATCTTTATCATTTCCAATCGCGCCGTGGAGAAGCCGCGCGGCCAAAAAGAACGGTTTAAAGAAGACGGACGCGAGCATGCTCGTCCCACTTTCCGGATTGCCCGGGCCTGGGTGCCGGAGGGAAGCGAAGCAGCTGATTATGAGATGATAAGTGACGGTTTTGACCAGGATTTTGAACGGCTGAGTAAGGACCTGGCCAAGCCCGCATCGTCCGGTGAATCAAGCGCTCGCAGAAAGGGTAGTGAAGCCCTGTTTTACGAGCTGTACCAGGCCATGCGCCAAAGCCGGGAAAACCCGGCCGACGTGCTCTTCTTCATTCACGGCTTTGCCAATGCCTTCTCGGACAACCTGGCCCACATCGCCAAGCTCAAAAAGCTATTTATCGATCCGGAGGAAACCCCGGCCCAGCACCTGGTGTACGTGAGCTGGCCCACCCGCAGCAGCAAAGTATTTACCTACCGCGACGATCAGCGCGATGCGCGGGCTACCGGTATGGTGCTGGCCCGCCTTTACGATAAGCTACAAGACTTTTTCCGCACGGCCTTTCTGAAGCACCGGCAGCCCTACTGCGGGCATCGCATCCACCTGGCCTGCCACTCCATGGGCAATCAGGTACTGATGCATATGCTGGAGCACCTCAGGCCGCCAGACCTGGAACCGTTTTTTGGGGAGGTGCTGCTCCTGCACAGCGATGTGCCGCATACCGTATTTGAACCAGGCGAGCCCTTTGCCCGCCTGGCAAAAGTGGCAGAACGCACCCACGTGTACATGCACCGCAGCGATGATGCGCTCTGGATTTCGCGATTTACCAAAAATGGCAACAAAAGACTGGGCCGTAAGGGCCCCCGGGACCGCTCGGTGCTTAATCAGGAAACCTTCCTGGTAGACGTAAGCCACCTCCGCCGGGATGAGGCCCTTAAAGAACGGGTAGTAGATCACTGGGGCTACCTGGAGTCGCCTCAGGAAATAGCCGACATCCACGCTGTCCTACGCGGAGAAGCCGCCCAGGCCATAGAACAAAGGCACCTTCGGCAGGGCGAAACGCAATACTACTACTTGGTGGAACCCGGCACTTCCGCCCAAAAAATCCAAAAAATTACCGGCAGCGCCTCTTGAGCCTGGAGTGGAACCCGTCCTGACTTGAACAATTAGAAAGGGCTTACCTTTGAAAAACCAAAGGATTTAATCCACTTCATGCCTAATCTCAACATCCCCGATACCAACCTGCCGCGCGTGGTGGTCATAGGTGGCGGCTTTGCCGGCATTAATTTGATCAAAGAACTTAAAGGAACCGACCACCAGGTAGTTTTGCTGGATAAGCACAATTACCACACCTTCCAGCCCCTACTCTACCAAGTAGCCACCGCCGGCCTGGAACCCGATAGTGTGGCCTATCCCCTGCGCAATATTTTTAAAAAACACAGCAACTTCTACTTCCGCATGGCGGAAGTGAGCCGGGTAGATCCCGCTGAGCAGCAAGTGCATACCAACATTGGCCCCTTGCATTACGATCACTTAGTGATTGCCACCGGCAGCGAGACCAACTATTTTGGCATAGAAGGGGTGGCCCGGGATGGGCTGCCCATGAAAAGCGTGCCCGAGGCCCTCAACCTGCGCAGTGTTATTCTCCAAAATTTTGAGGCGGCCTCCCTGACCACCGATCTCCAGGAACGGGAAAGATTGATGAACTACGTCATCGTGGGCGCTGGGCCTACCGGTACGGAACTGGCCGGGGCCCTGGCAGAACTGAAAACACACGTACTGCCCCATGACTACCCCGACCTGGATTTTCGCCGGATGAGTATTCACCTGATCGAAATGGCCGGTAAGGTCCTGCCGCCCATGAGCGATTTCTCCTCCCGCAATGCCCTAAAATACCTCCAGTCCATGGGGGTACAGGTGTGGCTGGAAACAGCCGTAAAGGATTACGATGGAAGTATGGTATACACCAACCGGGAAAAAACCTTGCCCGCCTCTACGCTGATATGGGCCGCCGGCGTGAAAGGCAGTGTGCTGGAAGGCCTCCGGGAAGACAGTATGGAAAGAGCCCGCTACCTGGTAAACGAAACCCACCAAATAAAGGGCTACGAGCGCATCTATGCCCTCGGCGATGTAGCCGCCATGAAATCAGAAGCTTATCCGCAGGGCCACCCCATGCTGGCTCAGGTAGCCATTCAGCAAGGTAAAAACCTGGCAAGCAACCTTAAGCGCGCCCCTAAATCTAAAGCCCCCCGGCCCTTTCATTACCACGACCTGGGCACCATGGCTACCGTGGGAAGAAACCGGGCCGTAGCGGAACTTTACAACCGCTTTAAAGTAAAAGGTACCCTGGGCTGGTACATGTGGATGGGCGTGCACCTGCTGGGGCTGGTTGGTTTTCGCAACCGCCTGGTAACGCTTTTCAACTGGCTGATCAACTACTTCAGTTACGACCGCAAAATCCGGTTGATCATCCGGCCCGTTAACCGGCTAAAATCAGGGGAAAAAAGGCTGGGGCTGGCTCAGCAAGAGGAAACCATCCGGTCTACTTAGTGTCTGTCTTTAAAGTCCGATAGCTGCGTT